>NZ_JAMYSG010000029.1:0-92504 GCF_040321815.1 Mesorhizobium sp. M0239 | reverse complement strand
CCCTGCGGCAGCAGAGCCTCCACAAAACTGAACTGACCGCTCGGCTTCGTCGTCATCGCAAGATCCCCGTTTCAAAAACAGGGAATCACATCCACACAATTTTGCAACAGGCCCGCAAGGGGGGAGATTGGCAGCTTCAGCCCCTCACGCCTTCTTCGCAAAAGCCCAGACCATCAGCGGGTATTCCTCGTCGTTGCTCAAGTCCCGCCAAAGGCCGTAGGCGCGGACGGGGCCGCCGATATGGGCCCTGGCGCAGGCCTTGTTGCCCCAGCCGTGGACCTTGACGTTGGCTTCCGGAAAGCCGCCATCGACCATCAGCTGCTTGAGGCCGGCCGGGGTCCATCTGTTGTAGTCGTGCGGCCTGGCGTGAACGCGAAACAGGAAAGGTGTCGCCACCATCGCCCAGCCGCCGGGCCTCGTCATGGCGTGGATGTTTTCCACCGCCGCGTGCGGCCGGCGCACATGTTCCAGCACCTGATCGGCGATGACGATGGAATATTGCTCGTCGGTGCGATCCCTGCAGATGTCGAAGGCCGGAAAATCGACCGAGCGGTAATTGGGGCACATCGCCCGCCAGTAGCGGTTCCAGCCGGGCGAGATCTCGATCACGTCGGAAGCCTTGCGGTTGCCGGCTTCGAGAAAGAGCGTGAACGCCTCGATCTGGCGGATGCGTAGCCAGTTGCGGGAATCGTAACCGATGAGCCGTTTCACGGCGCGTTTGCTTTGGCTTTTCAGGGCGGCAAGGCTTGTCGTCACATCGACCTCCTCCAAAACCCGCCGCGAGCAAGTTCGTAGCACCGCCAAGTGGGCAAAAGATGACAAGGGAAGGCTGGCGCGAGGCACCCCCCTCTGTCCTGCCGGACATCTCCCCCGCAAGGGGGGAGATTGGATGTGCTGCCGCTTTCGCCAATTGCCGACGTTGCAGGAAACGCGCCGTCGGCAAAACTGCCGATCTCCCCCCATGCGGGGGAGATGGCCGGCAGGCCAGAGGGGGGTGCTGTCCCTCCGCATCTCCAATCAATCGGCAGCTCCGCCGCGCCAAACAAGTGAGAACATCATGACCGATTCCCGCGCCCGCAATATCCTGTCCCGCCAGTCCAAGCTCGAGAGCGAGCGCAGTCAGTATGAGACTGTGTGGGAGCAGGTGGCGGAGTTCTGCGACCCCGATGCGCCCGATATCTGGAGCGGCCGCCGAACCGGCAGCCAGGACTCGCAGGCCGAGCGGCAGGAGCGGCGCGGCGCCCGCGTCTACGCCAACACCATCAACTCGGCCGCCAACCGGCTGGCCGCCGGGCTGGAAAGCCTGATCATCCCGCAGTCGGAAAAATGGCACGGGCTGTCGACGGCGGCCATGAACGACGAGGAGACCGACGAGGAAAAGGAATGGGCGGAGGCCTTGCGCGATTTCCTGTTTGCGCTGCGCTACTCAGCCAATTCGAATTTCGTGCCGGCGACGCAGGCCTGCCTGCGCAATGTCGTGCGCTATGGCCCGGCCTATCTCTATGCCGAGGAAGGGTTCGGCGCGACGCTGATTCGCTATGCCTCGATCCCGGTGGTCGAGGGCTATCTCAGCCGCAACCGCTGGGGCCAGGTCGACATTTTCCACCGCCGCTACGAGCGCACGGCGCGGCACGCCGCACAGCTGCTCGGCTATGAAAAACTGCCGGCGCAGATCAAGGTTCTGGTCGACGATCCGGCCAAATGCGAGACGAAGATCTCGCTGATCCAGTGCATTGAGCCGCGCGACGAGCGCAAGATGTACCGGCTCGGCGGCCAATACCAATATCTCGACACGGCCTTCGCCTCCTACCACGTCATCGAGGACGAGGAGGAGATCGTGCGGGAAAGCGGTTTTCGCACCTTTCCGGTGTCGACCTTCAACTGGCGCCGCTACGAGGGCGACCCCTATGGCATTTCGCCTGCTATCGAGGCGCTGACGACCGTGCGCGAGGAAAATGCCGTGCGCCGTTCGGGCTTGCGTGCCTTGCAGCAGATCACCGATCCGGCGACCGCCTCGAAGGCCCGGCTCGACTACGTGCCGGTGCTCAATCCGGGCGAGAATTATCCGGGGCTGATCGACGACAATGGCCGGCCGCTGATCGCGCCAATCTCGACCGGGCAGAACCCGACCTATGCCTTCAACTACGCGCAGAGCCGCGCCGACGAGATCCGCGACATGATGTTCGTCAACCTGTTCCAGACACTGGTGCAGAACCCGCAGATGACGGCTACCGAGGCGCTGATCCGCCAAGAGGAAAAGGGCGCGCTGCTGGGGCCGTCCGGCTCGATCATCCAGGCCGGCTTCGCCAGCAATCTCGATCGCGAGCTCGGCATTCTGGAGGACAAGGGGCTCTATGACGAAGACAGCCGCTTCGTGCCGCCGGAGAGCCTGGCCGGCAAGGCGGTGCGGCCGACCTTTACCGGCCCGCTCGACGTGCTCAGGCGCTCGGCCGAAGCGCGCGACACCATCCAGGTGGTGACGACGGCCATGCAGATGGCGCAGTTCGATCCAGGCGTGATGGACAACATCGACAGCGACGAGGCGATCAAGATCGTGCAGAGCGCCGGCCGCAGCCCGCAGCGCATCTTCCGCCGCAAGGAGGAGGTCGACGGCCTTCGCGACGCCCGCGCCAAGGCAAGCCAGGCGCAGGCCGGCATGGCGGCGATCGCCACGGCTGGGAAGGCGGCCAAGGATGCGGTGCCGGCGGCGGTGCTGGCGCGCGACAGCGGCCTGCTCGACGGGTTGCAAGGCATGCTGGGCGGCGCCCAAGATGCGCAAAGTGGTCAAAGCGGGCAGCCCGTCGGCCCGACGGGTGGTGGCGCATGAGCCGGAAACGCTTTGCCCATGCCGGGCAGGCCGGCAGCCCTGCCAGGGCGCGGGAGGCGCTGGCCAAGGCCTATCTCCGAGTGTTTTCCGGCGAGGGCGGCGAGATGGTGCTCGCCGACCTCGCGGCGACGACCGGCTACTACCGGCGTCCGTCCTATGGCGAGTGGATGGCACGCACCAGGACGCCGAACGGCTTCGAGCTGCACAGCGCGCTCAGCAATGCGCGCGCCGAGGTGGTGCAGCACATTATGGGGTTCCTGACGCTCGATGACGCGCAGCTGGTGGCGCTGGAGAAGGCGGCACGGGCGGAGGAGCGGTAGCTGTTCGCCGACGCTGTCCCGCCGACATTCCGATCAATCGGACGCGCCCGACATAGCGGTCGCCGCGGCTCCGCGACGTGGCCGCGCTGACGACGAGCAGAGCCGACCCGCCCGGGCAGCACCGCTGCTCCAGGATTCTTCCAAAAATCGATCCGACAAAACCCGCGAACGCGACAGCCAGCGTACGACCCGGCCGTGCCGTGCTCGCCGGCGCGCCCTTTTTGTTCAAAGCCAGTTGGGCAGGAAACAGCCGATGGTCAGCATCATCCCCCTCTCCATTGCCCAGCGCCGGCTCGATACCGGCAATGCGGTGCAATACCCGCAGGGATCGCCGATCGGCGGCGCCATGCAGGGTCTTCGCGACCAGTTTTCCGCTGTCGCCGAGCGCTATCAGCAGATGAAGGAGCAACAGGAGGCGTTCGACGCCGAGCTGGAACGGCGCCGGTTCAACGGCCGGATCGCGCAGGCGGAAGATGAGGTGGCGGCGAACGCGCCGGCCGACGGCGCCGGCCTACATGAGACCATGTACGGCCAGGTCGATCCGCGCACCGGCCGGGTGGTCAAGACAGGCCTGTTCGACACGCTATTTGACGTCGCCTTGCCTGATATGCCCGAGAGCCAGCGCGCCAACTTCGCCAGGCAGAAGCAGGTAATGCGCGCGGTTGGCGCGCGGCGCATGGCGCTGCGGCAGCTCCAGCGCCGGCAGGACTATGAGTTGGCCGAGGTCGACACGGCGCTGAAGACCAGCGCCATCGCCATCGGCAAAGCCAATCCCGACGATCACGTGACCTTCGAAGCAGCCCGCCAGGAAGGGCTCGACCTGATCGACAAGATGGGGCTCGACCCAGGGATCAGACAGCAGAAGGTGAAGGATTGGTTCGGCACTGCGGCCAAGACGCGCTTCGAGGCGTTGATCGCCAAGGATCCGAAACGGGCGTTGGAGATATTTGGTGTCGGGACGCCGGCCTCCGGCAGCGAGGCCTCCGGCGACCGCCTCGGCAAGAAAACACCTGATGAAGCAGTGGCGCAGGCGTTTAAGGACCGTGCTCCGGCGCCCGATCTGATCGCGACCAAGCCGGCAGCCGACCATCTCGCCGACCTATCTCCAGATGACTTTCAGCGGCTGATCGACCAGGCACACGCCGCGACCACGGCCCAACTGATCGAGGCGCGCACCAACATCGCCCTCGCTTCGCAGAACGCTCCGGACGCAATCGCCAATACGGGCAGCTATTCCGGCAAGATGCCCAGCCCCGCTGACTTCGCGGCCGTTTATGGCGCGGAGGAGGGCGGCAATCGGTACCAGGACTTCAGCGTAAAGATGGATGTCGGCCGCCAAGCCTTTGGCATGCGGACGATGCCCATCCAGGCGATCCACGCAGCACTGCGTGATGCCGAGCCTGCGGCGGGCAGTTCCGAGGACGAGCAGACACGGTATCAGGTTACGGCTGCCGCTGCGCTCAAGACTCTGGGCATGAGGCGGGCGGACCCTGCTGGCTACGTTCGCGATGTCTTCGCCAATGTCGACGCCGCGTGGAGGGCGGCAACGAGCCCGGACGGCAACGATCCGGCCGCCTATCAAGTCGCAATTGCCCGTTCTATTGCTGCTCAAGAACAGTTGGATTTTGAGAACATCCAACCCTTGCCAAATTCATTCTCGGCCGACCCGACCAGCGCACTAGATATCCGTGAACTGCTGCACCATGCGAGCGACACGGAAGCAGGTACACTAGATGCATCAACCGATGCGTCTGAACCGAATTCGGGGAGCGGGCAACGTTCTGAGGCGTTGGAGAACCAGCAGACCGCGTCCGCAATGTATGAACAAAATGAGAACATCTATCCTTCCGTCGAGGTAGCTGGTATATCAAAGTCAGTCGCGAGGAATTTGTGTATCGACTTTTGCACCAACGCCACACTGCCCACCGGCACGTACGACGGAGCACCATTCCACTATTGTATGGCCAGGTGTATGGAAAATTACGGGCATTGAAGGACGAATTAAATGGTAGACAATCTCCGCAGAGATGATGCAGAGGCTATTGTGCAATTAATTCTTGGCACCTCTAAGGCTCTGAATGAATTCTTGCTTGATAGAAGAGATTTAAGGAGCAAAGAAGAATTCGATTTCCTCAAAAAAATCGTTGGAAGGCTGATGGGATTTCAATATTTCGAAGTGGTTGAAGTTGTTGGTAGTAAGTATAAAGACATCGTAGAAAATTTGCATGGACCGGCCTCTAAGTCAGATTTCGATTTTCCTGAGATCAATAAATTATGAAAATATATTATTATCTTGAGCCAGAGGTATCTGGTGGTTTTGGCGATAACATCATTTTGGACGCGAGTGTCCATCCCCCTCTCGTAACCCGTTTACATTATGAGTTTGATGGGTGGTTGGGGGACAGGATGGTGGCGTCATTCCCGTGCTATCTAGTCACCGAAGATGTTGCAGAGAAAATTCTCAAGAGTGAATTTTCAGGCGTAACCTTCGACAAGGTCGAGGTGACCACTTCTGAATTGTTCGAGGAAATGCAACCGGACCAGAAGCTTCCGCCCTTCGTATGGCTGAAAGTGAACGGGGATGCCGGTCGCGATGATTTCGGAATGGCGAAAGATCTCCGCCTAGTCGTTTCCGAGCGCGTGCTCGATGCCCTCAAGCCATTGGGGATCTCCAATGCCTTGATTGAGCCTTTTGAAGCGTCTTGATGGCCTCGGCCCTGGCTCTTTGGGGGGCGGTGTTGAAGCGATGGATTGCTGGCCTGAGGGCGAAATTCGCGGGAGAGACACATGAGGCGGCACGGGGGGCATCCGACCAACGGGTCGACCGGATACTTCAAAATAAGGCCGAACGTCGCTGGCGGGATCGGCGAAAACACCGTTCTCGACTCGAGCGTCCATCCGCCAATCGTGACCAAGCTTCACTATGAGGTAGAAGGCTGGTTCGGCGATGTGATCGTTGCGACATTCCCCTGTTTCCTCGTTACTGAAGAAACCCAGCGCGCACTGCAGAAGATGGGCTTTTCAGGTGCGACGTTCGCCGAGGCCGAGGTGACTACCTCGGAAGGGTGTCAAGAGGATCAACCCGGGCTGGAGCTACCACCTTTCGTCTGGCTGAAGGTAAACGGGAAGGCTGGCCGCGACGATTTCGGGATCGCAACACCCTTCCGTCTCGTCATTTCTAAACGCATTCTTGATTTGCTGGAGTCGTTGGGAATACCGTTTGCAGTGGTCGAACCCTACGAACAGTAACGGGATCGCGCTTTTTAATTGCGATGACAGTTCATTTGTCGGCTGCACCGATGTGACTGCAGCGAACGTTTGGGCTGAGAACTGGAAAATAGTGCACTGTCACCGCAATTCGGAAAAGGGTGTCGCCAAGCTGGAACACCCCTCATCCGGCCGCTGCGCGGCCACCTTCTCCCACAGGGGGGAGAAGGGAAGATCAGCGCCTCAATAATCGCCGTTGTAGTACCGGTCGTCGCAGGGTGCCGTGTAGATGCGGCCGCGGCGGTCCTGGTAGCGGCACATCTGTTCGCCGCGGCGCTGCGGCGTGGTGGAGCTGCCGACAACCGCGCCGAGCAGGGCGCCGGCACCGGCGCCGATGAGCGTGCTTTCGGTGTTGCCGCCGATGGCCTGGCCGACGAGGGCGCCGCCGGCGCCGCCGATCAGCGCGCCGGTCCCGGCCCGCTGCTGCCCCTCGGTCTGCGCGCAGCCTGCCAGTGCTGCAGTCATCAGCACGGCGGCTATGGCTTTGTGAAAGTTCATGTGCGGTCTCCCTTGAAGGCCTGAAATCCCTATGGCTCGTCCCGTGCGTTCGCATTGCGGCGGAACGGGGGCACGCGGCCTCACGATATAAGACATGGTTTCTCGGGCGTTGATGGGCCGAGGGCCGAAAACACCTCTTTCGAACAAGGCGCTAGCGCCGCTCCTTGTCAAAATGATTCAGCCTTCGATGGTTCGGCCCGGTGCCGGGGTTCACTCGGTCGGGCTTCCAGAATTTCACTCACCAATGGAGAAATGCCATGACCCGAGGTCTTCCCCGGACGCTTGTCCGCGCCGCCGCCCGCGAGGCCGGCCTTGCCCCGCCCAGGCCCGGCCTGAAAGCCGTCACCACAGGGCAGGGCGGATCGTATCGCACCGTCTTCACCTTCGCCGGCATGCAGGTGCCGGTCACCGATGCGCTGGCCTATGCTGCCCAAAAGATCTTCGACTTCATCGAGGGCAAGGTGCGCATCAAGGGCGGCACGGCAAGATTGCAGTTCGCTGTGCTCGGTACCCGCGCGGCGACCATCAACGACAATGCAGCGCTGAACTGGTCGCTCGGTTCGGCGGCGGCATCGAGCGCGACGCTGGCTGGAACCATGGTCAATGTGCTGGCGTCGACGGCCCGCACGCTCGACGGCGCCGGCGCCGCACTGTCCACGGCTTCGGTTGCCGACATCGCCGCCGCAGTGACGCTGGATGGCACCACGACGCCGGTCGATCTCCATCTCAACCTCGCGTTTGCAACCGGTTCCGATATCGACGCTGACGGGACGATTGCCGTGACCGGAACAATCACGCTGCTTTGGGAGAACTGGGGCGACGTCTAAGCGCTAATCTCCCCCCTCGAGGGGGAGATGTCGCCGAAGGCGACAGAGGGGGTCGGTTCGACTGGGCGCGACTCCCGGCGACGAATGAAGTTGGCGCTCCACGCGCGGCGACCCCCTCTGGCCTGCCGGCCATCTCCCCCTCGAGGGGGGAGATACCAAGCTTTTGCCGTCGGGTCTTTTCTAACCTCAACAAAGGAATCTCACACATGACAGATCTGGCAGACGCCGGGTCCGTGGCGGCGCGTGCGCAGCCGGCGGGCAACCCGGCACAGTCACCGGCAGGCGCGGACAACGGGTCCGCCGCGCCTGCCGCCAAAAGTTGGCTTGACGGTCTTTCCGAAGGCAACCGCAAGCTCGCTGAAACCAAGGGCTGGACCAAGCCTGAAAGCCTCGATCGGGTTTTCACATCCTATGCGGAGCTGGAGCGGCAGCAGGGTGAGAGCCTGCGCGTTCCCGCCCCGGACGCATCGCGGGAAGACTGGGACCGGTTTCATGCCCGGCTGCCCGAGGCCATGCGTCCGGTCACCTCGTCCGAGAAGGTCGAATACATCAGGCCGGAAGGACTGCCGGAAAACTTCGCCTATTCGGACGAACTCGCCAACGCATCCAAGGCCTGGGCGGTCGAGGCGGGTGCTTCGCCGAAGACCGCGCAGGCCTATCATGACAAGTTCGTCGGCTACATGGCCGAGCAGGCCGCGCGTCAGGAAACCGCGCTCGCCCGCTCGGTCGAAGCCACCCATGACGACCTTGTCAGGGACTGGGGACCGACCGACAGCGACGGCTTTCGCCAGAAGCTGGAGGTCGCCAACCGGGCGATGAAAAAGCTCGGCCTGGTCGACGCCTACAAGGCGAAGGGCATCCTTCTGCCCAACGGGGCGCTGACCGATCCGCAGATCGCCAGGGCGTTCCAGGCGATCGGCGAGGCGATGTTCCGCGAAGACACGATCGACGGCGGTGCTGGTCGGAGCGGAGCCAATCCGTTCAAGCGCAACGCCGCCGGCGAACGCAACCTGACTGATATCTCAGCCCTCGTCAAAAGCGACCCCGCCCGCGCCCGACGGCTGGCTCGCGAGGCCGGGGAGAACCCCGACCGCTGGATGCCCAACAACCCGCGCTGACGATCGATCAGCCGCACTGAAACGCCCCTCATCCGGCCGCTTCGCGTCCACCTTCTCCTCGTCAGGGAGAAGAGGCGCGCCGACGTCGCAAGTCTCCTCTCCCCCGGAGAGGTCAGCCGAGCGAAGCAGAGGCTGGGTGAGGGGGCACCCGCCGCCAACCCAAACCTGAAGGAAGAGAAAAATGGCAGATGCCTACACCCGTATCGCGGACGCGATCGTTCCGTCCGTCTATGCGCAATATGCTTTCGAGGAACATGTGCAGTCGCTCGAGATCTACCAGGCCGGAATCCTGTTTTCCGACCCGGCCATCTCGTCAAAGCTGTCGATGGGCGGCCGCTCCGTCGACATGCCCGGCTGGAAGGACCTCGGCAACGATCCGTCCGAACCGGTCAATGACGATCCGGCTGATTCCATCGAGATGAAGAAGATCGGCTCGCGCCGCGAGGTCGCCGCCCGCAATGTCCGCGCCCAGGCGTGGGGCGTTCCGGACCTGACCTCGATCCTAGCCGGCGACGATCCGCAGAAGCTGATCGTCAAGCGGCAGACCGAGTACTGGCAGCGCGCCAACAAGCTGACCCTGCTCGGCATCCTGAAAGGCGTCGTCGCTGACAACGTCGCCAATGACGGCGGCGACCTGGTGCGCACCACCGGCGCCTCCATCGTCGACACCGACATCATCGAGGCCGCCTATCTGATGGGCGACCGCGCGGACAAGTTCAAGACGATCTGGATGCACTCCAAGCAGATGAAGGCGCTGAAGCTCGCCGACCTCATCGACTATGTGCCGTCTTCCGAGCAGGGCGGACCGCTGATCCCCTATTATATGGGTCTGCGGGCCGTGGTCGACGACGATATCCCGGTCACGGCGGGCGTCTACACCGCCTTCATGTTCAAGGACAAGGCGATCCTGTGGAACGAGCTGCCGGTCAACACCGAGGGCGGCCCGCTGGAGTTCGACCGCAAGCCGCGCCAGGGCCATGGCGGCGGCATCACCGAAATGGTCGGCCGCCGGCATTTTGTGCCGCATGTGCCCGGCACCCGCTTCCTCGACGCCTCCTCGGCCGGCGAATTCGCCACCGATGCGGAACTGGCGCTGGCTGCGAACTGGGACCGCACCGCGTCGAGCGTCAAGAACATGACGTTCATCGCGCTGAAGACGACCGAGGCCTGATAGGACCGAGGCGGGGGGCGGGGGCGATGCGCTCCCGCTTCTTTTCTAAACTTGGCGCCGACCATGTTCCGATCCTGGCGTGACAAACAGAGCCGGAATCCGTCGCCGGCACAGGATTGGCCCGCCGAATCAATGCGTGGGCAACACGCTCGTTGGCGGCCTCTCCAAAATCCGGATCCGACGAAGGCATCGGCCTCGAGCGCCATTGCCGGCCGTGCCGCAGCGGCCGGGTGATTTTCGGCCGTTCAGCCCTCAGTGCTTCGTGAGCAGGGAACAGCCATGGTACACATCATCCCCCTTTCCATTGGCCAGCGCCGGCTCGACACCGGCAACGCGCCGCAATATCCGCAGGGGTCGCCAATCGGCGGCGCCATGCACGGGCTGGGCGATCACCTTTCCGCTGTCGCCGAGCGCTACCAGCAGATGAAGGACCAGCAGGAGGCGTTCGACGCCGAATTGGCCCGCCGCCGCTTCCACGGCCAGATCGCGCAGGCGGAAGATGAGGTGACGGCCAACGCCCCGGCTGACGGCGCCGGCCTGCATGAGACCATGTACGGCCAGGTCAATGCGTACGACGGCAGGGTCGTCAAGACCGGCCTGTTCGACAGGCTGTTCGACAAGGCTTTGCCGAACATGCCTGAGAGCCAGCGCGCCGCTTTCGCCGAGCACAAGGAGACGATGCGCAGGGTTGGCTCGCTGCGCATGGCGCAGCGGCAGCTTCAGCAGCGCGAAGACTATGAACAAGCGCAGGTCGACACGGTGCTCACGACCAGCGGCATCGCCATCGGCAACGCCGATCCCGACGATCCTGTCACCTTCGAAGTAGCCCGCCAGGAAGGGCTCGACTTGATCGCCAAGATGGGGCTCGACCCCGGGATCAGACAGCAGAAGGTGAAGGACTGGTTCGGCACCGCGGCCAAGACGCGTTTCGAGGCGCTGATCGCCAAGGATCCGAAACGCGCGCTGGAGACGTTTGGTGTCAGGACCCCGGAAGAGTCTTCGGGAGACGTTCAGCCGATCACTTGGGTTCTTGCCTCGGGCAGATCAGAGGCGGCTGCCGCGAAAGGCGATCGCGTTGGCAAGCTCACGCCAGACGAGCGCGTGGCGCAGGCGTTTGGGGACATTGCTCCGGCGCCTGATACGGCGATCAAGCCCGCAACCGACCATCTCGCCGACCTGTCTCCAGATGACATTCAGCGGCTGATCAACCAGGCACACGCCGCGAATACGGCCCAATTGATCGAGGCGCGCACCAACATCGCTCTCGCTGCGCAGAACGCCCCGAACGCGATCGCCAATACGGGAAGCTATTCCGGCAAGATGCCCAGCCCCGCCGACTTCGCCGCCGTTTATGGCGCCGAGGAGGGCGGCGATCGGTACCAAGACTTCAGCTTGAAGATGGATGTCGGCCGCCAAGCCTTTGGCATGCGGACGATGCCCAACCAGGCGATCCACGCAGCGCTGCGCGATGCGGAGCCTGGGCCGGTCGGCTCCAACGAAGAGGAGACACGGTATCGGGTTACGGCTGCCGCTGCGCTCAAGACCCTGGACATGAGGCGGGCGGACCCTGCTGGCTACGTCCGCGAGGTCTTCCCCAATGTCGACGCCGCGTGGAAGGCGACAACGAGCCCGGATGGCAAGTCGGAGACCGGCAATCCGGAGGCGTACAAATGGGCCATCGCCGTCTCTGTCGCAGCCCAGAGGCAACTCGGCATCGAGACCCCTCAACCTCTGCCGAAGGCCGTTGTCCAAAGCATAGCTGACACCTTCGGCGACAAAAACATGCCGCAGGCTAAGAAGGACATCATCCTGCGTGATCTTCTAGCAGCAGCGCCCGATCCGGGTGTCCGCCAGGCCTTATCTCAGCAGTTGGATCAAGCTGGCCTTTCTCGATCGGCCCAAGTCGGCCCGATCGTCACTGCTGCGACAGTGCAAGGACGGCTTCCATCAGCGCCTCCTGGCGAAGCCCGGTCTGCACTCCAACGAGCTGCGGACGACTTCGGCGATTATCTGAGCGAGGGTTTCGAGGCCCTAGGCCGAATCCCGCATGACATTGGGATAGCTCTCCAGGATCTGCACGATTCTCCTTTGGGTTTCCTTGAGCAACTGCCCGCCACCCCTGGCTCGGGGGCGGTTGCAGAAGGGCGCTTGGCATTAGAGACAGTCGGCGAAGCTGTTGCAAAAGGCTTGGCCATAATCCGCGGCGGGACCGGCAAGTTTGCCAAACCGCTGGAGGAGTTTGCAACAAGTGGTTCGCGCGCCACATCGGAGCTTGCCGCTGAGGGCGCGGTGGCTCGCCAAGCCGCGATGCGGAGGCTCGTGCAGTAAATGCAGCAAATGAGGCCGCTTACCGCTTGGGCACAGGTGCAAAGCCCGACAAGGCCGAGCTTCTTGAAATAATAAAGTCAATCGCGAGAGACCCCTCAAAGATAAAGTACGCGGGGGCATCGTTTGGCAAGGCTCTTTCAAAAAATTACCGCAAAACGTTTCTCGACGCGAACCCGAAACTGGAGGGTGAAGTTGTGGTCCACCACGCGGCTGAGCAGCAAATCTTGAACAGATATCTCGGGCTCGTGGCCGAAGAGGAGATGCACTCGCTTCAGAATCTGCGTGGGATTCCTAAAAGCTTGGACAACCTCTTGCACAACAAAATTTTCCGATACGAATGGGACGAATTTTATGCGTCGCATCCTCAGGCCACTCGTCAGCAGGTGCTGGACTACGTGGCTTATATCGACAAAAAATACGGACATCTGTTCAACCCTCCAATAGGTGGATAATGCAGTATTTCTATATCAGACCTGATGTGGCTGGTGGGCTTGGCAGAAACACCGTTTTGGACCCCAGCGTCCATCCTCCGATTGTGACCAAGCTCCACTACGTGGTAGAGGGCTGGACCGGTGATGTGCTCGTTACGACGTTCCCGTGTTACCCCGATATTAAGGGTTGGAATCACGAATAACAGTGAGATGCCGGAGATCTCGCGCGTTTTGTCGATAGCATGTCCGGACTGAGACTTGGAAAATAGTGCGCTGCCGCCGTAATTCCTCGTTCTGACAATATTTCTTAGCGCCCCCTCCGTCCTGCCGGCTTTCGTCATTCGGAAAGCCAAGCAGTTGGCTTTCCGTCCGCTACGCGGACCACTCTTCAACCCCACGAAGGGAGATCGGAGGGGGCGTAGAGCACGATCTCTGAATATCGCCATCCAAACCCCCAGCCGCTTCGCAGCGGCTTTTTTCATGCCCGGAGAAAATCATGACCCGACCCACATGGACGAGGCGCTGACCCATGGCCATCACCCCGCTCGATATCGCCAACATGGCGCTGGCCGTGCTCGACGAGGCGCCGATCGACAGTCTCGATCAGGACGTCAAGGCGGCACGGCTGCTCAACTTGCATTTCGACCTCGCAAGGGAAGCAGAACTTACCAAATGTGCCTGGGTGTTCGCCATCCTGCGCGCCACGGTTGCCGGGGCGGACACCGGCAGCGATTGCGGCTTGACCTTTGCCTATGAACTGCCGGCCGACTGCCTGCGGCCGCTGCCGCTGACCCGTGATGGCGAGCCGGACGGCGTGCCGATTTCGTGGCGCCAGGAGGCGGGGCTGATCTATTCCGACCAGTCCGGCCCGCTGACCATCCGTTACGTCGCCAACCTCACCGATCCCAACGACTGGGATGCGCTGTTCACCGAGGTTCTGGTGGCGGCCCTTGCCGTCAAGGTGGCGCATCCGCTGACGCACAAGTCAGGCATGATCGATATTGCCCGCTCGGCCTATGACCGGGCGCTGGACGCGGCGCTCAACGCCAACGCCATCCAGCGCGGCAGCCGGCTCTACACCGCCTCGTGGTCCAATCAGCGCGGCGACAACAGGATTGCGCGCTGATGACGACGCTCTATCCCGTCCAGGACGTCTTCACCCGCGGCGAGATCTCGCCGCGCCTGCATGCACGCGCCTCGCTCGACTTCTATCGGGCGGCGCTGGCCAAATGCGAGAACTTCATCACCCTGCCGCATGGCGGCATCCGCAAGCGCGGCGGCACCTATTTTGCCGGCGAGGTGAAGATTTCCGCGAAGACGACGCGGCTGATCCCGTTCATCTTCTCGGCCGATCAAGCCTATGCGCTCGAATTCGGCGACCGGTACATCCGCGTCCATGCCTATGGCGCGCGCGTCGACACGGTGGAGGTCGCTTCGCCCTATCTCGAGGCGGACCTGTTCGAGCTCGCCTATGTCCAGTCGGCCGACCAGATGTGGGTCACTCACCGGGACTATCCGCCCAAGGTGCTGACGCGCAGCGCACACACGGCGTGGGCTCTGACGGATTTTGAATTCCTCGACGGTCCCTACGACCCGGTCAACGACACGGCGACGACGCTGACACCGTCCGACACCGGGCATCTGACGCCGCAGATGACCAGCAACACGACGCCTTCCGGCACCGCTTCCACCGGCAGCGGCAGCGCCTCTGCCTGGCAGATGTTCGACCGCGACAAGACGCAGGATATCGAGATCTCTGGCGGCGGTGACGGCTATATCCGGTTCCGCAATGCCGGCGGTTCACAGCGCGTGGCCGATGCCTACTGGATCACCACGTCACGGGTGGCAACGGGCAATTATGATTTCTTCACCGCCTGGGAATTGCAGGGTTCCAATGATGGCACCAACTGGGTCACCCTGGATACTCGTACGGGCGAGCTCGGCTGGGGCAATGGCGAGACGCGCTTCTACGAATTCACGAACAAATCGGCCTTTGAATATCATCAACTGGTGTTCAGCGGCGGTGGCGGCGATGATGCCGAAAGCAGCGTTTCGGCCGAGCTTGCGATCCATGTCGCCGCATTCGACCAGACGCCGTTCGACATCACCGCGTCTTCAAGCATCGGCATCAACAATGACACCGGCTTCCAGGCGACCGATGTCGGCCGCGCCATCCGCTTGTTGGGCGCCGACGGCATCTGGCGGTGGGCGAGGATCACCAGCCGCACCAGCACCACGGTGGTCAAAGTGATCCTCTACGGCCATGCGCTGCCGAACATGAACCCGATCACGCGCTGGCGGCTCGGTACGTTTGTTCCCGGAAAACATGTGGAGAGCGGCTCGCTCTATGAGGAGCGGCTGGCCTTCAGCCGCAAATTCTCGGTCTATGCCTCGGCCACCGGCGACTTCGACAATTTCGCTCTCGGCGAGAAGGACGACGATGCGCTGGAGTTCGTCCAGGCGGGCGGCGGCCAGGCCAACGACATTGTCTGGATCGCCGACAGCGACGGCGCGCTTCTGATCGGCACCTCAGGCGGCATCCGCGCCCTGTCGGGCTCGGGCATCGACGAGGCGCTGACGCCCTCCTCGTTCAAGAACCGGCGCTCGCGCACCTTTGGCTGCGCCCGCATCCGCCCGGTGGATGCCGGCCAGTCGTTCCTCTATGTCACACGCTCGCGCAAATCGATCGCCGAGCTGACGCAGACGGCGCAGAGCCGTTTTGCTTCGGACGATGTCGGCCAGGTCTCCGAGCATATTCCCAAAAAGGGTGTGGTCGAGCTCGCCTTCCAGACCGATCCCGACCCGTTGCTGTGGCTCCCGCTCGAGAATGGCGAGCTTGGCGGCTACACCCATCAGCCGAGCCAGGAGGTGCGCGGCATGCACCGGCATCGCCTGGGCGGCAACGTCAGCGGGGCGGGCTCCGATGGTTCAAATTGGGCTGATGTCGAAAGCGCTGCGGTCACCCCCGGCCAGGACGGCAATGACGATCTCTGGCTGATCGTGAAGCGCAGCATTGGCGGCGTGACCAGGCGCTACATCGAGATCAAGACCGCGCCGTTCGAATACGGCGCCATCGCGGACGCCTTCGAGGTCGATTGCGGCCTGTCCTACGCGGGTCTTGCGGTCACCACGGTGGGCGGCGCCATGCACCTTGCCGGCCAGTCCGTCGATGTGCTCGCCGACGGCAAGGTCTATCGCGGGCTGACCGTCAGCGGCGGCGGCACCGTCACGCTGCCGGGCGGTTCTACCGCCGCCAAATGGCAACTCGGCCTGCCCTACGCGGCGGGCGCCGACACGCTGGAGCTCGATGTCGGCGGCCGCGACGGCTCCATCATCGGCCGCCGCAAGAAGGTGGCGAAGGTGATCCTGTCGCTGCTGGAGACCGACACCACGGGGCTTCAAGTCCAGTCCTTGATGCGCGGCCGCTGGGAGCCGGTGCGCATGCCCTCGATCATCGCGCCGGACGGGCGGGCAACGCTGTTCACCGGCAATGTCGAGGTGCCGATCGACGACAGCTGGGAAGGGCCGGGCCGAGTGCGGATCCGCCATGTCAACCCGACGCCCTGCACGATCCGTGCGTTCACGCCGGTGTTCGACGCCGAGCCGTAGAGCGCCGGCGTTGAAGATGGTGATTTCCCCCCTTGAGGGGGAGATGTCGCCGGAGGCGACAGAGGGGGTCGGTTCGACCGGACGCCAACCTCCTCCACGTTGAAAGAGGATGCCGACGCTCCACGCGAAGCGCCAATCTCATCTGCCGCGGTAGGTCGCACCCGGTCGTGCCGACCCCCCTCTGGCCTGCCGGCCATCTCCCCCTCGAGTGGGGAGATAACAATTCACCAAAGGATCCCCGAAATGACATCTCCCCATGCCGAAATCCTCGGGATGGCGCGGACGGCTGCCGAATTCGCCGCCGTCATCGCCTTGCTCGACACCGACCTCAACGACGCGCTTCACTGCAGAACCGAACTGGCGCAAGCCGAGGACCGCGCGGTCTTCGGCGATGGCGACCTGGCCGCCGCGCGTGCCGCGCTGGACGACTGCAACGACCAGATCGGGCTGCTGGAAAAGACCATCGACGCCCCCGGCAAGCGCCGTGCGGAGGCCGCGCAAGGCGAAGCGCGGGCCGACATCGCCGCGCTTGGCGACGAGATCAAGGCCAAAGCTGCAACGCTTGGCGAGCGCTGGGGCAGCGCCCGCCGGCTGGTCGAGCTGCTGCGCCAGGAATTGTTCGAGGCCGATGCGCTCGCCCGCACCATTGCCACCGCCAACGGCCTGTTCGATGCCGCCGGCGTCGCCGAGCTGAAGATCAATCTGACCACGACCCGCCGCGCCGCCATGGCCGGCCCGCGGGCCGCTGCACCCGCCCGTCTCAGCCGGCCGGCGTTGCAGGCCGACAGGCTGCTTGTGTCGTTCCTCACCCCCGGCGGTGCGCTCGACCCGCGCCCGGCGCTCGGCGCGCCGGTGGACGGCGTCAAAAGCAAATTCATTCCCGCAAACACCTCCTTTGGCGAACGAGGCTGAACGCATGTGCACACTTGCCCTTATCGGCACCGCCCTTTCTGTTGGCGGCGCGCTGGTCGAAGGCCAGCAGTCGAAGCAGATGATGGCCGACTATCAGGCCAAGGCCTACGGGCAGCAAGCGCAGGCCGAGGCGCAGAGTTCCGCCTTCGAGCAGAGCCAGGAGCGCCATAAGCAGGATCTCCTGCTGGGCCAGGCGCGTGCGCAGGCCGGCGCCTCGGGCGTCGGCATATCAGGCTCGCCGGCCGAGGTGCTGGCCGCCAATGCCAGGCAGGGCCAGCTTGATCTCGACGCGATCCAGTACGGCTCGAAACTGCGCCAGAACAGTCTCAATACGCAAGCCGCGCTCTCGCGCTTCTCCGGCAAGCAGGCGGTCACGGCCTCGATCTTCAAGGCCGGCAGCAATCTCGTATCGGGTCTCTCCGGCCTCTACGACCCGACCAAGGCCGTGACCTTCGGCAAGGGCGCCTTCCCACCGCCGCCGGGCGGCTCGTCCACCGGAGGCCTCTACTGATGGCCACCATTCCGCTCCACATAGCGCAGCGCCGGCTCGATGCCGGCAATGCGGTGCCGTACCCCGGGGGATCGCCGATTGGCGGCGCCATGCAGGGTCTTGGCGACCAGTTCTCGGCTATCGCCGAGCGCTACCAGCAGATGAGGGACCAGCAAGAGGCGTTCGACGCCGAGCTGGCGCGCCGCCGGTTCAACGGCCGGATCGCGCAGGCGGAAGACGAGGTGGCCGCGAACGCGCCGGCCGACGGCAGCGGCCTGCATGAAACCATGTACGGCCAGGT
Organism: Mesorhizobium sp. M0239; assembly: GCF_040321815.1. NCBI lineage: Bacteria > Pseudomonadati > Pseudomonadota > Alphaproteobacteria > Hyphomicrobiales > Phyllobacteriaceae > Mesorhizobium > Mesorhizobium sp. M0239. The sequence continues at coordinate 74,405 of NZ_JAMYSG010000029.1, read as the reverse complement.
CGACCCGCGCACCGGCGAGGTGGTCAAAACAGGCCTGTTCGACACGCTGTTCGATGATGCCTTGCCCAACATGCCCGAGAGTCAGCGCGCTGGTTTCGCCAGGCAGAAGGAGACGATGCGCGCGATTGGCGCGCGGCGCATGGCGCAGCGGCAGCTCCAGCAGCGCGACGACTATGAGTTGGCCGAGTGGACCAAGATCGACAACATGTCCACGGGTTCCATCGCACAGGGCGACCCGAACGACGCCGAGACATTCGAGGCGATCCGGCAGAGCGGCTTCGACCTGATCGCCAAGATCGGCAACTCGATCATTCGGCAAACAGCCGAGGCCACCTGGCGCACCAACACGGCCAAGGCGCTGGTCCAGGCAATGATTGCCCAGGATCCGAAGCGGGCGGCTGAGATGCTGGGTGCGGGGCGGGCTGGCAGCCGGATCAAAGATGATACGGCCGAGGCGGTTGGTGGCCCGCAGGCAAATACCACAAGTTCTGTGGCGCCAAGGGACGATCGCCTTGGCGAGCCGACGCCATATGAGCGAGCGGTGCAGGTTGTCCGGGACGACATCCCGCCTGAAGACAGGCCAGCGTTGGCCCAGAAAGCGCGGACCGCTGAGATCGCACGGCAGGTCGAAACACGAACCAGCATCGGCCTCGCCGAACAGAATGCGCCAAGCTCCATCAGGGAAACTGGAACCTATTCCGGCCCCGTGCAGACTCCGGAGCAGTTCATCGCTCTCTACGGCGCCACCGAAGGCGTCAGGCGCTTCCAAGCCTTCAGCCAAGCAATGGATGTCAGTCGGCAATTCTACAGCATGCGTGGCATGTCGAATGAGGCCGTTTTGGCCAGAGTCAAAGAGTCCTCGCCCAAGGCCGATAGTGCTACGCCGGAAGAGGACAGCGCGCGTCATGAAGTAATAGCCACGGCCGCCGACCTCACGCTCAAAGAGAGGCAGGGCGATCCGGGTGGCTATGTACGTAAGACGTTCGCGAATCTCGATGCGGCTTGGAACAATCTTTCGACGCCGGAAGACTATCAGGCAGCCATCATCGGCTCGATCGCCGCTCAGCAGCAACTGGGCTTCGAGAAGATTCAACCGCTGCCCAATTCCGTGGCGGGAGGCGTCGTCGACGGACTCAAAAACGGAACAAACCCGCAAGATCCCGCCCTAAACAACCTCTTTGCTGCACTGCCTACCGAAGCTGCCCAAAAGGCAATGCTAGACCACCTAATTCGGACAAGTGCAGCGCAGACAGAGAGAAGCCTAGCTGATCGAACACGTCGCGATTGGATAGTCGACCCCGAAATGCTGCTCGATCTGCGCCAAGCAGCCGAGTTGGGTCTGCGGGACTCGCATGTAGAAGTCACGAATTACATTCCTACGCCCCAAGATAAGCTTGGCTACCTTATCGCCGGCGATAGTAAGCCAAGCAGCGTGCGGCGTAATCTGGCGCGGATGCTGGTTGGCTCCGAGGGAGCCGGCGAGCAGGGCATCTCGCTGCTCGGCATTGCGCCCATGGTCGCGGCCGATAAGGCTGTTGCGTCCGCGATGTCTGGCAACGTCGGCGACACCATTCTCAATGTCTTAGGAACGCTCCCCACCGAGAAATTGGTATCCGTCGGCCTGCAACAAGCCGGCAAGATTGCGGGGCCTTTGGTTAAGGAACTCTCGCAGGTCTTGAGGCGGTCCGACGACCTAGCGGAGGGGGCCGAGGCGCTTGTTCGCAGAAGCAGCGGCAAGCTCGCTGACTCGACGGAGGACGCTCTTTCTGAAGGAGCGGATCTTTACAAAGGCGTAGACGACTTACCTATACCCGGGTCCGAACCGCTGACAGAAGAAGCAGGCGACGGCGCTAGTCGAGGGCCGACCGGTCAATTCTATAGTGTGGTGTTCGAGACAGAGATAGATTCTGCATTATATCCGAACGTTTCGCGCCCACGCCATTTCCAGGCGGCCAACGAAGCCCTGCTGGTGCTAATGGAAAGAGAGCCGGATTTCGCGAAAGCTCTGCAAGATGCGGGAATTAACCTCCAGCGGACAAAGAGGGGGCTCGTTCCCCGAAGAGCGCCCCCCGGCTACACTTGGCACCACGACACAAAAGCCGGTGTGATGCAACTTGTCCCTAGATCGCAGCATGATCCTGGGACTATCTTTCAGAAAGCATTGCACCCGAATCGTCGAGGAGGATTTTCTTTATGGGGAAAATAATCAAGTTGTTGGATATTGTTGGACGGTTGTCGGACTTTGACGAGGATGACACGATTTATGTGGCGGAGCCTTGGACTGAAGATTCCAATGCAATGGTTGCGACCGCACCCGACGATAGCACGGTGCCTCCGAAGGCGGCAGCCAAAGCGGGGCTTACATATTTCATCGAGATATTCATTGCGATTGAATTTACCGAGGCCTGGGTAGCTTCACTGAAGGAAAAGCCCAGCCTGTCGGCTATCTGCCAAAGACTCATCGAATACGCCACCAATGATGCGTGAGGGGAAACATGGCGACTAACCCACGTTACGATGGACAGCCGCTGCTTAGGCTGCTGGAGCTTTATGTGCTCTGGGCCATTGGAGAACTTTCTCAAGAGTCGGAGGATGGCTTGAAAAAGATGGCCCCCAAACTGCAATCTATCTATGGCGGCGACGGACAATGGCATGATGCAATTGCCCAAGCCATGCACATGCCCGAGGGAATGCCGGCAGCAATCCGGGATATGTGGGCAAAGAATCTCAAAATCGCCCGCGACAACAATGTAACGCTTAACCCTCAGCAATTTGCCGAGATGTTCGTGGACAATAACTTCGCAGGTTGAACGCTGTTTTCTGATTGGAATTGCGGTGCGGCTGGCGTTCTACGGCGCCCCCTCGTCCTGCCCGACATCTCCCCGGAGGGGGATTACGGTGACGATGCACTTTTATGAATTCTATCGATACGGATCGGAGTGAAATCTAGACAAAGAAAATAGTGCAAGAGCACGACTCGCCAAATGTAGGCAGCCCCGAAGCAAGAGCCTGGGCGCGAAATTATCTAAAAGATCGATAGTGCGTGCGAAAAGCGCGGCAACTGGGTTGCTGACCGAGGCGAAAAGGCTGATGCCGACCTTGTACTGCAGTTACGGTGACAGCGCACTTTTATCGGTCCCACCCATGTGACGGGGGTTAACCTCCCGACGCGCCCACGCCCCAAAATCAGACCCTTTTCACAGCCTCGCTTGCGCGGGGCTTTTTTCATGGAGCAAGCCTTATGGCCCGACCTGCAACCGCCGCCGTTCGCCTGTTGACCGGCGAGCGCGAACCCGTGCGCCTGGCAACGACGGCGAACCTGGAGACGATCGTCATCGACGGCGTCGCCTGGATCCAGGGCCTCAAAATGATTGACGGCGTCCAGACCGCGACCGGCGACCGGGTGCTGGTCAAGGGCCAGGCGGACGCCAGGCTGAACGGCATCTATACGGCGTCGGAAGGCTACTGGTACCGCGCCGCCGATGCGCGCACAGGGCGCACCATGCAGAAGGGGACGACGGTGCATGTCCAGGAGGGCATGGCTTCGGCCGCTTTCGTCTATGCCTTCCAGACAGTGAGCCCCGTGATCGGTGCCGACGACATTGTGCTGTCGTTTTACCAGTCCGACGACACCGTCGGCGATATCCAGGCAGCCGCGCAAGGCATCATCGACCAGGCCCAGGCCGCGGCGGACGTGGCGACGGGCGCCATGACGACGGTGCTCGATCCGCAATTCGCAACCAAGGCGACGGCAGAGGCATACTCACCGGCGATCGCGCCGGATTATATCAGGACTGCCGGCTATTCGCAGGTCGGCGACGGCCAAGCCCTCTACAGGAAGAATGGCACCATTTCGGCTGGCGGGGGCGGCCTGGCGATCACGCTGCAAGATGGGGCGAAAGCCGGCTTCGACATCATCAACGCACCGAGGGCAAAGGAGATCAACATTCGCGCTGCGGGCGCCGACACGGCAGCCGGCAACAACAGGACCGCGATCGTCAACGCCATTGCTGCCGCCGAGCAGGGCAGGGTGATCATCCCGGCTGGCACATTTTCGCTGGCCGGCAATATCGACATTCCGCAGGGGCTGATGGTCGAGTTTGACGACAAGGCGCTTTTACAGCGCACCGAGGAGGCCACGCACCTATTCAACCTGAAGGGCGACAACCGCATCATCGCTCCAAAGGTCAACGGCGCCTGGAATCATGTCGCGGCTCCGAACGGCTTTGGCGTTTTCAACATCAGCGGCATTTCAGGCGTCACGATCGAGCATGGCACGCTCACCGGTACGCAAGGCGATCACTACCGCATTGCCGATTCCAACTGGGTCTACATTGACGACGCCAGAGGCGACACGGCGCGCAACATCGTCACCATCAACGACGATGTTTCCGGCACAAGTCACGTGTTTGTCCGCCGCGCTCGCGTGAGTGCCTATTTGAACGGTTTCGATGCAGAGAGCGACGACGACTGGCCGGTGAGCGATATCGAGGTGGATATCGACTGGACGCAGCTTGGCGGCGTTCAGCTTGGCGCGGCCGTCGCCTTCACCCGCAGCGCTGTGCCCGTCGGATCGGTGTTGAAGTACAAACGCCTTCGCATCAGTGCCAAATCCAGGGATGGCCTTTATGGTCTGGTGCTGCGAGGGGCCAAGGATATCGAGGTGCGCAGCCTGGTGACGGAAGGCGTGCAGCAAGGCATTCGCGCCGGCACCGGCCATCATATCGAAGATCTTCGCCTGCTGTCCTTCGACATCCAGGCGACACATCAGGGCATCTATATCGAAACCCCGGCTGGGCAACAGATCTCGCGCGGCGTCAGGATTGGCGCCGGCCGCATCTTTGGGTTCACCCAGGCCAATGCCTATGGCGTCTTCAGCGCGGCGGATGAGACCATTGTGTCGGCTGACACGCTTGTCGACATGGGCGGCGCAGCCGCTTCCATCGGCGTTCGATTGAACGGCGACATGTCGCAAACCCATGCAGGCATCGCGGATGCGCGATCGTCCTATGTCGCCCTGTCGACACTATCGAGCGAACGGCAGAGGGCGACGGGTGGCCTTTTCAAGGCGACGACCGGCAGTGTCGTCAACGACGTGAAAGTCAGCGGATCCTCGCCGAACATCGAGGTGCGGGGCAACATCTACTCCGGCACGGCGACGGGCAAGCCAACCGATGACGGATCGCACATAGCGCTGATTGAAGGAAACCGGGGCGGCGATCTTTTCAAGGGCTATAAATCGACGCCGGACGCAACGCCCGTTCTTATGGTCTTCGAAGCCGGAAACAGCTTTGTTCCGATCAGGCCAGGGCAAGGCGCAAAGTTCACCGTCGATGTCGCTGCCCGCCGCACGGATGGTTCATCGTCGACCAGCGCCGGCTATGTGTTCGCCGGGGTGATCCGCAACACGGGCGGAACCCTGGCGATCGAAGGTGCGATCACCAAAACGGTGATCGGCGAATATGCAACCGACGCCGCATCGCTCGACGCGTCGGTCACCGCTGGGGCTTCCGGAATTGAGGTGACCGTTACCGGCGTCGCGGCAAAGACCTATGGCTGGAACGCCGTTGTGCGGCTTCAGGAGGTTTGATTCTGCTGAGAAGTTCGACGCCGCTGCGCCATCACAATCGCCACTGATGTCATCAGCCGGCTGATCGGCAGGCCCGAGGGATGGGCTCGCTGCATTGCAAGACCAAAATCTTTTTTCAGCCTCGCTTTTGCGGGCTTTTTTCATGGAGCAAGCCAGCATGGCCCGATCTTCAGCCGCCGCCGTTCGCGTTCTGACCGGCGAGCGCGAACCCGTTCGTCTGGCAACGACCGCCAGCATTGCGTTTTTCGGCCTTCAGACCATCGACGGGGTGGCGACGGAGGTGGGCGACCGCGTGCTGGTCAAGGACCAGGCCGACCAGACGCAAAACGGTATCTATACGGTAAGCGAAGGCCGATGGTTCCGCGCCGCCGATGCCCGCACCGGGCGCACCATGCAGAAGGGAACGACGGTGCATGTCCAGCAGGGCAACGCCTCGGCCGATTTCGTCTTTGCCTTCCAGACGCTGAACCCTGTGATCGGTGCCGACGACATTGTGCTGTCGTTCTACCAGTCCGACGACACCGTCGGCGATATCCAGGCAGCCGCCCAAGGCATCATCGACCGGGCCCAGGCCGCGGCGGACGTGGCGACGGGCGCCATGACGACGGTGCTCGATCCGCAATTCGCAACCAAGGCGACGGCGGAGGCCTATTCCCCGCCGATAGCACCCACATACATCCGCACCGCCTTCTACGACAGCTCTCAGGTGGCAGGCAGCGGCGCTGTGTACCGCAAGAATGGAACGAATGCCGGGGATTTGGTGATCACGCTGAGCGATGGCATGATGAAGACGGGCTATACTCTCGCCTCAACCCCGGTGACGGCATCAATGCTCGGGGCGCGTGGTGGCGGTGCGAATGCCACGGCTGCAATAGGTGCACTGCTCGCGGGCAGCTATCCGCATGTGCTGATTGACGGCTCCTACCAGACAGACGGCAACCACACGATCTCGACAGCGAAGAAGCGCGTCGAATGCCTGGGCGGCTCTGCCCTGATCCTGCGCACGCCAGTCGGTACCGTTACCGCCCACCATCCCGTCATCGATATCGCCGCCGATGACGTCCTGATAGACGGGGACCTCACGATCGATGGTGGATCACATGCCGGCTACCAGGCTTCTATCGGTATTCGCGTCGGCCTTTCCACTGGTGCACGCCGGAAGCGGCCGACAATTCGCGGCGTGAAAGTCCGCAATCTTGGCCTTGCCGGCGTGATGGCGCTCTGTGTCGACAGCCCGACGATTGAGGACATTGACGGCTATAACATCGTCACGCCAACCGGCGGCGAGTTTGGCGATACGGTTTACGTGGCCGGCGTCCGCAAGCCGATCGTGCGCAACATCCGGTCGGCGAAGTGCAAACGCGACGGCGTCGTGTTGACCTATACGGGGAATCTAAACACCACCGACGTGTTGGTCGACGGGGTTTTCGCGGATGCACATCTCGACAGCCCCTCCGCCGGTGTCTGGGTGGAGATGACCGGTGCGCGAGATCCACGAGGGATCATAACCAACGTGGTGGCGAATGACTGTCTGGTTGGCGTAGCTGCGACTGACGCCAACAGCGAGATCGTCATTTCGAATGTCAAGGCAATCGGCAACCGGCTCTCCGGTAGTTCTGCCGGTAACGTCTTCGGCGTTCAGATTCAGTCGGGCCGGCTCGATAACTGGTACATCGATCGCTACAACACAGCCCTGCAATTGGAGCCAAACGGCGAATATCAGTTCGCCCTCAGCTCGCAAGTTGGATCGTTTGCGACTGGCGAAACGGTCAGCGGCGGCACCTCTGGCTCGACCGGAACCCTGCGGTTCCAACATTTTGAAATCGTCATCACCGGTTCAACCGTCGACTATGAACTCGGTGAGACGGTGACTGGCGGTTCATCCGGCGCGACGGGCATCTTGGTCGACTTCTTTGCCAGCGTGCTGAGGGTCTTGCCGATAAGCGGGACGTTTCAGGCCGCTGAAACAATCACTGGGGGCACCTCTGCGGTTGCCAAAACGGCAAACAGCGCGACCCGGCGCATCTATGTGCGCGGTTCGGCCGGCATCTTTCCGGCTGGCGAGACGATCACGGGCGGAACGTCAGGTGCCACAGCCGTAATCGCCGCGCCCTACCAGACGCCTCTTGCGATCGGCCCGGGCACGTTGATGAACTGCTCGACCGACGCCATTGTCGTTGCGAACGTCGTGACACCGGCGAGCCTTAGCCTTTCTGGCATCAGGGGAAACACCCAGTCGCATGGCATCCGGTTCAACCTTTCCGTGGGCCAGCGGCTGCGCAAAGCCAGTCTCAGGGACATCGCCCTGAAGAACTCGACCTCCATTGGCATTGCCTTTCGGGTAACCACCGGCGGCGCGATAGACGAAATGCTGGTCGATGGTTTCGACATGTCGGAATGGGTTGGCGATGGCACCGGCAGTTCCATCACGGCCGGCATCGTGACCAGGTTTATTGGCGGCAACAATCCCGGCCTGCAGGGGACGTCGAGTGTGCCGATCAATCTGACCGTCAACACAACGCTGTCCGGACTTCATAACCGGGCACTCTGCCACAACAACGGCGCCGGCGCGACGTGGACACATACGCTGCCGCCTGCCGTGCCTGGCCTTCGGATCGGTTTTGCCGGAGTGCACGCAACCCATGTCATGAACATCGAGCCCAACGGGACGGACACGATCAAGGGCGGCGGTGCAGGGAAATATCTCATTCTCGATCCCGGCGAGCGTGTAACCCTGGAGGCATACGCAACGGGCTCATGGGTGGTCAGCGCGACAGTCGGCTGGGCGGGCGATTTCGAGTTGTAGACTTTGTCGTTGTGAATGACCGAATCGCCTAGGTTGCTTTTTTGATCCAAATGGACGAACGAAAGATATGGTCCTCGCTCTGTGGTCAATGGTGGCCGTGACCACCGTTATACTTGTAGCCCGCCACAATCGGGTTTCTGTTGTAGCGATTGGCTATGTCGGCCTTCTTGCTTATTCGGTGCCCGCGCTGATTGGCTTCACGCGGCCTGTGAGCGCGAAAGGATTGGTGCCATATCTCGAGCCGGCATCGTCGGAAGCAATTCTGGTGATGGTCGCTGCTTGGCTAGGGTTCGGGCTGGCGCTGCTGCTGATGCCTTCGTCTGTGGACGGGGGGCGTCCCCCTTGTTACCAGCTGCACCCGATGCGGGTCACCTGGTTCATTCGGTGCACGCTGATCATTTCTTTAGCCTGCTATGCATGGATGGCAAACAGGGCTGGACTTGAGTGGTACGCGATGGAGCGTGCCGACATCTATGACGCTGTTGGTGGGCTCATTTCCATCGTGTGGCGTTGGGTCAGCGGCATCGGCCTTCTGGCATCGATCTATTTCGATAGGTTGTGGGGTCGCGGCGCTCGTATTAATCAAGCCATCTTTGCGTTAATGGTCGCACTTAATGCGATCGCGGGCGATCGGACTGTCCCGGTGATCTTGGCAATGGCGTTTGCCATCGTGTTATTGTGGGAGTGGCCGATAACGAAGGCGGCCCTGCATTGGAAGGCATGGGCGATCGGGCTGGCGACGCTTGCGATCATCTTCTTTATGAAGCCCTTCTATCTGGCCTACAAACGCGACCTGCCGTTTGGCAGGATGCTGACAGGCGGTTCTGATCCGATGGCTATGGTGGCCTCCTGGGAAGCCTTCGGCACTCATGAAAACATCGAAGGGCTGATTAGGAGTAGCACGACCTATCCATGGTGGAACACGGTTCGCGATACCTTGGCGCAACTGCTAATTCAGCCGTCGGCCTTCGGCTTCGACAGCACTGGGTTCAACACGGTGCTCCAGACCCAGATATTTTCGCAGGCGTTGTACGGCTTGGCTGGTACATTCTGGGGGCAGGCGTGGGCGATTGGTGGTATTCCCGTTGTGATCGTATTTGGGTTGATCTATGGCGGAGCGTTGGTGGCGTTGCACCATGCTTCGCTCAAAAGTAAGGGTATGTGGTTCTTCTTCTGGATCATCCTCGGCAGCGTGATTGGGGTCTATGCGCACCGGAATGCCTTGGAGAACGTTCTTGCGCAGGCACGGCAGCCATTCGTCGGTTTCGTGACGATTCAGGTCTTGGTGTGGGTACTGCTCTTCGGGCGCTTCCATACCAGCGTTCCGGCTGTTCCGATTGTGGGTCGAGACTACGGCAAATGAACTGATGTTGAGCAGCGCCTTGGGGAGGCAAATGAATGGTGGAGCAGGTATATCTCGATCGGCAGCATGATCGTCTTGTATTCATCGACCGACCAGCCGACGAAGGATTCTGGGACGATCGTTGGGCGCAATCCCTAACAGCAGCGGACATTCGGAAAAAGAGCGTCTTTGTCCAGCATGTTACCCGAAAGTATTTAAGCCCGTCTGATCGAGTGATTGATGCAGGCTGCGGTGTGGCCAACACAGTCTTTGGGCTCCATCACGCAGGGTTCGAGGCATACGGATTAGACTTTGCCCCCGTAACCATCGCTAGGATCAAAAAGCACGCCCCCGAACTTAATATCGTTCTCGGTGACGTGCGAGAAATGCCATTCGAGGATGCCTTTTTCGAAGGGGTGTGGTCCTTGGGGGTGATCGAACACTTCAAGGATGGTTACGCATCGATCATCGAGGAGGCACGCCGAGTGCTGAAACCCGGCGGACTCCTTTTCCTAACTGTCCCCAGCGTGTCGCCATTGAGGCGTCTAAAGATGCGGCTCGGTCGATACGAAGATGTGAGTGCCGCGGACATGGCCCGATTTTACCAATTTGCCTTCACCCCGAACGACACAATTAGAACGATCAGCGGGATGGGGTTCCGGCTTTTGGAAAGTCGGTCCAGGGGCGGATATCTGGGGTTGATGCGGGAAAGCAACTTGTTAAAGCGCCTGCTTGAACCATTGTATGAGAGCCGGTCGCGACCGATGGTGACCTTACGACGTGCGATCGACCTAGTGATCAGCCCAGTATCCTTTCACACAAAGCTGTTCGTCTTCAAAAAGCACTAGCTGAACTCGCTGAATTTTCGAACTCCGACCTCAGTTACTTGTATCCAGCGAGTTGTCGCGGGATCGTCTTCGTACGGCATGAACGTGGTTCGGCGCTTCGACTGAAGTCCTATTGATCTTTATCCTGACGGAGCTTCTCATCGATGTCTCTCAGGCTTTTGTTGTACGCGCGCGTCTCTCGCCGCACCCCTATCGTGGCAATAACTACCCACGCGATAGAAAAGGCGCCGATGAGTATTCCTAAAACTAAATGTTTTATGTCAGGCATATGTGCTTTTATACGTCCTAGGTGTCAATCACTTACCGAGCGCACGAGTCTCTTGCCGACACTCAGAATTTTAAAGTCTGTATCTGCCAACTTGGCGAATGATATCCAGAATCATAATCGCCCGCGCCAAACCTAACCTCCACCCGGCGAACATACCAAAAATCAAAAACTGAACAACTGCCCGGAAGGGCGGAAAGGAACCACCATGGACCGCAACTTCGCGCGGGCGCTTGCGCTTGTTCTCAAATCGGAAGGCGGGTGGTCGGACAATCCGGCTGACCCCGGCGGCGCCACCATGAAGGGCGTGACGCTTGCCAGCTTCCGCCGCTATGTGAAGGCCGACGCGAGGAAGGCGGATCTGCGTGCGATCAGCGACGCGCAGGTCGCCACCGTTTATCGCCGCTTCTACTGGGACGCTGTGCTCGGCGCCGAATTGCCCGATGGCGTCGACCATGCGGTGTTCGATTTCGCCGTCAACAGCGGGCCTGGCCGGGCGGCCAAATATTTGCAGGCGGCCGTCGGCGTTGCGCAGGACGGGCGGATCGGACCGGTCACCGTCGCGGCGGCCAAGGCAAAGCCGGCCGGCGTCACCATCGATGCGCTTTGCGATGCGCGGCTGGCGTTCCTCAAGCGGTTGCCGACATGGGCAACATTCGGGCGCGGCTGGTCCGATCGTGTCAGGTCGGTGCGGGTTCAGGCCCTGCTGATGTCGGCGCAGGGCCCCGCGGCACCGGTGGCCGCGCCGGCGTCGCCCAGGGTCGAGACATCGGCTGATGTGATGCCGGCGACCCAGCCCGTGCAGCCGGCATCCGGCGGCAAGACGGCTGCCGCGGCCGGCATCCTCGTTCTCATGGCCGGAGCGCTCGCGGCCTTCCGGCATCGGGTCGCCGATTTTTTCGGGGGCCTGTTTCAATGACATGGTTCAACACCAATGCGCTGCACAATCTCCTCAACACGCTGGTCGCCATCATCTGCGGCGGCGCGCTCGCCGGCTTCGACTGGACGCTGCTCGGGGTGAGCGACCGCACCGCGCTTCAGATCAGCGGCGCCATTGCCCTTGCCAAGATCATCATCAACGCGGTGCGTGACGGGCCGCGCGGCATGGTCGCGCCGCCGGCCAAGGAGACATGAGATGGGAACACTCGCCCTCGCGCTGCTTGGCCAGGCCTGGCCGTATCTTCTGGCAATGGGCGCCGCGCTTGCCGGTGTCTGGACCGCCTATGCCAAGGGCAAGGCCAGCCAGAAGGCCAAGCAGGATGCCGCCGACGCAGCGGCGCGCACCGAAGCCCAGAAGATCGACGATGCCGTCGCCGGCCGGGCGCCGGACGACAACAGGGGGAGGCTGGCCAGATGGTCAAAATCATAGCGCTCTCGCTCCTGCTGGCCGGCTGCACCAAATCAGGCGGGTCGTTCTGCGCGGCCGGGCATCCCCTCCGGCCGACAAGGGCAGAGGCGGCGACCCTTTCCGATGCGTCGGTGGCGGCGATCCTGGCTCACAACGAAAAGGGCCAGAAACTTTGCGGCTGGAGGCCATGATGAACGATCTTTTCGACCTGCTCGGCATCAAGGGACCGGTCGTGGCGGCGGGTCTCGCCGGCGGCGTTCTGCGCGCGCTGTCGCGGCATCGCTACAAGCTGCGCGAAATGGTGGCCTCGCCGATCTGCGGCGCACTTGCGGCGGCCTACCTGACGCTGCCGGCGGTTTCCTACGCCAGGATCGCCGGCCTGCCGATGCCCGATCCCGCCGACGACACCACCACGCTGGCGGCTGCCTTCCTGATCGGCGTCTGCGCCATGTGGATTTCGGACGTGCTGTTCGAGTTTGTGGTGCGGAGATTCAAGCCGGGGTTGGAGGAGTAGCTATTGGCACCGCGTCGTCTGTTGGCTACTGCCTCGGAATTACCGAGGCAGGCAACCTGGCGCGGCGCTGCTCTCATTTCCAGAAACGACCGCTGCCCGCTTCGGCTCACGCCGGGGCGGCTTTTTTGTATTTCCGATCGGCCATTGCTGAGCGGCATTCGATCTGAAACTAGATAAAGACTTGAGCGGATGAAGTGTTCATATATTGTTAAACAAGAGGTAGACCACAGAAGACGGAAGCCATCTCCATCATCAAACGGGAGTAGCTTTCATGAACAAGTTCACTGTTATTTTAGCCGCTGTTGCAGTTGCATCGTCCGTTGGAGCCGCCGAGGCAGGTTGTGGGTGCGGAGGTTCGGGCGGCTGGGGAGGCAATTCGGGCAGCCTGATCAATGTTTCGCCATCCATCGACCTTGGCAAGATCACCGCGCTGAACGACGTGCTCAGCGGCAACAACATCCTGAGCGGCAATGTCGTCTCAGGCATTCTGAACGGCAACAAGACCAACATCGTCGGTGGCGTTCTGAGCGGGCTCGGCGTCAACCTGCTGGGCGGCAACAGCTACAGGCTGGGCAAGCGCCACTAGTTCGGCGCTGCATTCCAATCATCGAAGGCAACCCAAAATAGCCCGTTCCGGTTCGCCGGGCGGGCTATTTTCGCGTGTCGGGCCGATCAAGCGAGGATGTTGACCGCGCGTGCCGCGACCAGCGCGATGGTCAGCAGCGAGATCATGGCCTCGGCCATCATCAGCAGCTTGGCGCGCTGGGAGAGTGGCAAGGTATCGGTGGGCGAAAATGCGGTCGCATTGGTGAAGGCGAGGAAGAAATAATCGACGAAGCCGGGCAGCCAGTCTCGAAGCTCACGGTCGTTCAACGTCATCTGCGCGAACAGGAAATCGGCCTGTGCGAGCTTGACGAGGCCGCAGGTCGGCGGACCGCCGCGGTCGGTGCTCCAGAACCACAAGGCAAACACGATGACGTTGGTAACCCAGATGTTGAGTGCGTCGATCAGCAGCGTCGTACCGCTGTTGCCGGCATGGCCCTCCAGCAAGGCACGCACCAGCAGGACCAGCGAACCGCAATTCATGATGCTGATGATGGCGGTCATGGTCAGGGCTGTTCTGCGGATCATGACCCGAAACTGGCCGATCGCATGCCACTCGTGGTCCTCGACCGCCTTTCGGGTAGCGGCCTGTGTCCAGGCGGTGGCCACCGACAAGGGCAGCAGCAGGGCCGCCTCCAGCGCGGGCGCCACCCAGCGCGGCCCGAATGAGAGATTGTTGATGACCAGAAGCTGCAGGCAGATGATGACGAGAACGGCCGCACGGGCCATCCAGAAATCGAGCGCACGGTAATGAATGACGGCATGGTGGTGGCGCATTTTTCAAATCCTGGATGCTTTTTTGGGGACGGGAGCCGGTCAGGCGTAGGCGACACCTGCCGCGATCACGCCCAAGGCGCCATGCCCGGCATGTTCAGGGTGCTGCGGGATGGCGTGTTCCATTGTTGTCTTGCTGGCATGTGATGACGGGAGAGGCGGCATGGTGGCGCGAAACTCTGCCTCAATCTTGGTTTTGCCATGGTCGGCCAAGTATACATTTTCGTAAGCTTCAAGTCTGGGCTGTTCGTAAAACCGTCCGGTGTGATTTATCCACCGCATGACGCGAATCGACGAACCCATGAACGGTTGGCTGCCGGTCGGCAGTTCTGTTCCAGGCGACTGGCGGCAGTCGTCGATCTGGCCGGGTCTGATGCGCTATCCAGAAGCCGGCCTGGCGCTTTTATGCCTGACGCAGATCCTGTGCTGGACCGTGGTTCCGGCGCTTGTCGATGCCGCCCCGCCCGGCGATGTCGTCGAGAGCTTCATGTGGGGCCGCGAATGGGTGCTTTTGACCTACAAGCATCCGCAGCTCCCCGGCTGGCTGCTCGAGATCAGCCATCTTCTGACCGGATCGTTCCGCTGGCCGCAATATCTGCTCGCCCAGCTTGTCGTCTCGGCGACCTTCGTCTTCGTCTACCTGCTGGCCCGCGACATGCTCGGGAGAACCCGCGCGCTGGCCGCCGTGCTTTTGATGCCGTCATTGTATTTCTTCGGCTGGCCGACACCGCAGTTCAATCATGATTACGCGCAGATGCCCTTCTGGGCCGCAATCTGCTGGCTGCTGTGGCGTGCGGGCCGTGGCGGTGGGCCGGGCTGGTGGCTGCCGCTCGGACTGGTGTCGGGCGTCGGGCTCTATGCCAAGTTTTCCACCGGGTTGCTGTTGCTCTTCGGGGCGATCTGGCTGTTGTCGGACACACGGGCACGCAACCGGCTCGCCACGCCCTGGCCCTGGCTTGGGCTCGCGGTTTTCCTCGCCGTCGCCGCGCCGCTGGCCGTCCAGCTCTACCGCATCGATTTCCTGCCGCTGACCTATGTCGCCGGCCGCGATGAATGGGTGTTGGTCCACCGCGCCCGCCTTTACTATATCGGTGTCCAAATGGCGGGGCTCTGCGGCTTATTGCTGGTGCTGTCGATATCGGGGCTGTTGCGGCGTTCGCCCGCGCCGGAACAGCCCATCGAGAGCGGCGCGCTGGCCTATCTCGTGTGGATGGGGCTTGGTCCGGCGGTGCTTGTCATGGTGGCTTCGCTGTTCACCGGCGCCGGCGAGGCGTGGGGCGCGCCGATGTACAATCTGGTCGGCGTTGTGGCGCTCGCCTTGCTGGGTCATCGGCTCGGCGCCGTCGAACTGCGACGGCTGGCGATCTGCGCGTTCGCCTGCATCCTCGGCATGTCCGGTGCCTATGCGGGCATCCGCTGGACGAGTTGCAATTTGCGCGGGCGCATGGATGCCGTCTGCTGGCCAGCGCGGCAGATTTCGGACGAAGCCGAGGCGGTCTGGCACGCGGCGGTGCCCGGTCGGCTCGACATCGTCGGCGGCGATACCCGCATCGCGTTGCTGGCGGGCCTCAACGCCTATGACAAGCCGTCGATCTTCACCGACCTCGACATGCGGCTCGCCCCCTGGATCACCAGCCAGCGGCTGCGCGATCACGGCATGCTCCTGGTCTGGCCCGGGAGCGGCGTGCCACCTCGGCTGCTGGCGTGGCTGGGCAACATCCCCGTCAAGACCGTTCTTTTCGACTGGTCGCTCAGGGCACCACCGGTGGCGATCAGCTTTGCCGCCATTCCGCCTGGCATGAAGCTACCGGGTTTGATCGACAGGCTCGCCCAAACGAGCAACTGAAGTAGATCCACCGCGTCCGCTGGACGAAGCAGGTGACAATGCCCATTTATGGCGAGACCACTTGCTTTTACGCAATTCCAGACGGAAAACCGCTACACACTTTTCCTGGAATTGCTTTTGAGGAGACGTGACATGGCGACTTCGACCGAACGTGCAGTCCTTGCCGGCGGCTGTTTCTGGGGCATGCAGGATTTGATACGGCGCTATCCCGGCGTCATCTCCACCCGTGTCGGCTACAGCGGCGGCGACGTGCTCAACGCCACCTACCGCAACCACGGCACCCACGCAGAAGCCATCGAGATCAATTTCGATCCGGCCATCATAAGCTTTCGCACGCTGCTGGAACGCTTTTTCCAGATCCACGATCCGACGACCCGCAACCGCCAGGGCAACGATGTCGGGACGAGTTATCGCTCGGCGATCTATTACACCAGCGACGAACAGAAGCGCGTCGCCGAGGACACCATCGCCGATGTCGATGCCTCGGGCCTGTGGCCGGGCAAGGTCGTCACCGAAGTCGCACCCGTTGGTCCATTCTGGGAAGCCGAGCCCGAGCATCAGGACTATCTGGAGAAATATCCCGACGGATACACCTGCCACTTCGTCAGGCCAGGCTGGAAGCTGCCGGTTCGCGAGACGGCGGTTTCGTAGATTTGCAACTGCGATTTGCCCTGCATTGCTGCTCGACGGTGTCGTCGAGCAGATCATCGCATCCAAACCCCTTTCGGTCAGCGCGGCTTGTCGCGTCGGTGAAGCCATCGAGCTTTCACCAATGTGCGAAAGCGCCCTTCGAACACCTTCGTCAACGGCGAATGCGGATGCGGTAGGCAAACACGGTCAGGCGGTTGACAGCCTGCCGTATCGCGGTCCAACTGCGCAGGAAGAGTTGATTTCGGGAGACGGGCCGTGAAAAAAGTTTACGAAAAGCCAGTGTTTGTAAAACGCGAGCGTCTTTCGGTTGTCACTGCCTTGGCATCGCCTTCCACTCAGCCGACCTGACAAGCTCGCCCTGACCTGTCGGCCCGTTTGAGCCGCCGAAGATGAGGCCGATCGAATCGACCGATCACTCGGAGCCGATCACAGCCGTTTTTGTCCTCGATATCTCTAACTATACGGGGCCTCTGCTCGCCGGCTGGCTAGAGGCTGGAAATGCAATTGGCGCGATCATCGTGCCCGGGTTCCGGCGTCGTCCCACCGGTTTCAGCATTGGCAATTTCCGGCGAAGGCTTCAACGCAAGCTGCTGCTCAGGCGGTTTATCGGTAACACGCCTGTCAAGTTGATCGAATTTGGCCGCCCTTACGATTGGAATGCGCTTGGTCGGCAATTGTCTGACGTCCGCGCCGATGTGCTGGTCTGCTACACTTTGCCTGTCTTGATCCCTCAAGAGGTTCTTGGCCATTTTTCCAAAGGCGGGGTCAACCTCCACCCGGCGCTGCTCCCCGACTATCGAGGGCCCCACCCGATCCAGCGCTTGGCCGTGGACGGCCGGCATGCGGCTCATGGCGGCGTCACGCTCCACAAGATGTCCGCCGGTTTTGACGAGGGTGACATTCTCGGGCAGGTGCCGTTTTCCGAAGCTGACTGGACATCGAGAGAAGCCCTGGTCGACAGCACGGCAACCGCTATGCGGATTCTGGTGAGCGAGGCGGTGCCGACCTACTGCCGGGGGCTGTTGTCAGGAATGCCGCAACCGAAAGGCGATTTCGTCTGGGCGCGGCTTCAGCCCAGCCACCTGATAATCTCGCCGGCCATGTCGGTCGAGCATGTTGTACGGCTATGGCATGTGCTTGGCCTTCTGCCAGGCATCTATCTTGAAATCGGAACGCGCAAAGTCAGGCTGGGATTCCAGATCAGAAGGCTGGGGCCCTGCACAGGAAAGGCCCCGGTCAGGCGGTGGGGAACAGTGGAATTTGATCTCGCCAACGGTCGGGTCCTGTATTTTACCTACGGTAGAGTGCTCAAACGGCTGCTCAATTCGAAACACCTATTTTCGCGCCCGCCCGCCGGGAGACCCGCTCCAGAAATCCGGCTGTTCGGCAAAGCGAGTGCTGCGGACCAGAAAAACGGATGAAGTCGCTGGGCGATGCCCAGCGGCTTCATCCGTTTGCGACGTGGTTACTTGCCACAATGATTATCGTTTACCGTTGGCGCCGTCGCGTTACCATCGGCGTCCGGCTGCGCGCCTTGCGGGTTGGTCGGGCAATTCTGATCCGCGTTCGAATTCATGTCCCCTACCGTGCCAGTCGTGCTGTTGGTCGTGCCCGGGTCGACAGTGTCCGGCTCGATCGTATTCGGGGAAGCCGGCGTGTTCGGCTCAACCGTCACCGACTTGCCGCTGCCGCTTCCATTTGCGTTGTTGCTGCCGGCGCTTTGCGCCATGGCTGACGTGGCCAGACCAATGGTGAGAACCGAAGCTGCGAGGATTTTCATGAACATGGTTTGTCTCCATTTCTGTGAAGTCGTCGCTTATTTTCTACGAAAGTGATCGCGTTGCGACTGTGGGGACAACCGGTCGCGGCGGCGAAGGTTCCCGACAAAATTCCGCTCAGGCGCACCGTGACTGGCGCAATGCTTTTGGCGCAGTGCTCTGAAAAAACGGCTTTCCCTTGAACTCGAATGATGCTTTAAGGCGCACATCCACAGGGGTGCTCCGTACGGTCGGGGCTGAGACGGGGGCGGCAAGCCCACAGACCCTAGAAGCTGATCTGGGTAATACCAGCGGAGCGAGGCGGGCGATGTTTTGAGGCGCACAGATTTCCCTATACCCCATGACCGACGATTTCGTCGGTGTCATTCTTGGCGCGCTCGGTGCGCTCGATCCCTGGCGCGACAAGCTCAGGATCGAGACCGACGACATCTCGACCTTGCTGGTCGGGTCGCCCGAAGTGCTGTTTCCCGCCATGCGCGACCTCTTCGTGGCGGCGGCACGTAGCGGCAAACATTGCGTGTTGTCGGCCACCATCTCGCGCGGGTGCCCTGGCGAGCCGGATGATCCGATCTGCCGCTCCGATGCACTTGGCGGGCCTGTCGGGCCACTCGGCCCGCGCAAGGATGCGGCCATCGCGGCGGTGCGCAATGCTGCTGCCACCGGCCAGCCGGCGGCGGCGCAGTTCTCGCTCTATGTGATGGGCACCGACGACCACATGGACGAGATCTACGGCTGCATCGATTTTCTCAAGCAGTCCGGCGTCTATGAGCGTTCCAAGCATTTCTGCACGAAACTGCGCGGTGATGCCGGTGCGATCTTTTCGGCGCTGGACGAGGCCTTCTGCCGCTTCGGACCAGGCGCCGGCCACGTAACCCTCGACGTCACGGTCTCGGCCAACAGCCCGTCGGCTGTCTGAAGCTGCCGCCGCCTCCGCGCGGCCGTCAAAGGTTATCTCCCGTGGTCTCATCATCATTCGCTTCGCGCCCGATCGCGGGCCTTCTTGTCAAGGCAATGCCGGCCATGATCTCGGTCGGTTTGCTCCTAGTGGCGTGGGAGCTTTATGCCACCTATTCCGGCATCAGGCCGACGATACTGCCGGCGCCGTCGCGCGTTTTCGAGCAAGCGCTGCTCAATCGCCAGGCGCTGGCCGACAACGCCATTCCGACCATCGGCGCCACGCTGCTCGGCTTTGCCTGTTCGCTCAGCGCCGCCTTCGTGCTGTCGATGCTGGTCGACTTCTTCCAGCCGCTGCGGCGTGCGCTGTTTCCCGTCTTAATCGTCAGCCAGACCTTGCCGCTGGTGGCCATCGCGCCGCTGGTGGTGCTGTGGTTCGGCTTCGGGCTGGCGCCCAAGATCATGCTGGTGGCGCTGGTTACCTTCTTTCCGATGCTGGTTGCATTGGTCGAGGGTTATGAGTCGACCGAGGCCGAGATCGGGCAAATGCTGCGCGCCATGGGGGCAGGGCGCTGGCGCATCTTCGTGCTGGCACGGCTGCCTTCGGCGCTGCCCTATTTCTTCGCTGGCTTGAGGATCTCCATCACCTACGCCGTGGTCGGCGCGATCTTCGCCGAATATGCGGGGGCCGCGAAGGGGCTGGGCATCTACATGCTCAACGCCAAGAACAATTTCCGTCCTGACCTGGTTCTTGCCGGCGTCGGAGTGAGCGCTGCCCTGACCCTTGTCCTGTTCGGGTTGACTGTACTGCTGCAGCGCCTTGCGATGCCCTGGGAGCGGGCCGGCAAGGAAACCGCCGGGAAGGGAGCCTGGCGATGAGCCGGCTGGAACTGCGGCACGTGCGCAAGGCGTTCGGTCGGCTCGACGTGCTGGCCGATATTTCGCTTAGCGTCGGCGCTGGTGAATTCGTCTCGATTCTTGGACCCTCGGGCGCCGGCAAATCGACGCTGTTCCAGCTTCTGACCGGCGCCGAGCATGGCGAGGGCGAGATGTTGTTCGACGGCGCGCCGCTCGACGACCACGGCAGGCATTTCGCCTTCATGCCGCAGCGTGACGCGCTGATGCCGTGGCGGCGCATCCTCGACAACGCGACGCTCGGGCTCGAAGTCCAAGGCATGAGGAGACAGGCGGCGCGGGTGCGCGTTGCGCCGTTGTTTGCCGAATTCGGGCTTGCCGGCTTCGAGCGGCATTTTCCAGCGCAACTGTCCGGCGGTATGCGCCAGCGCGCGGCCTTGCTGCGCACGGTGGTGCAGCAACGCGACATGCTTTTGCTCGACGAGCCGTTCGGCGCGCTCGACGCGCTGACCCGCACGGCCATGCAGCGCTGGCTGGAACAGATGTGGCGGCATCATCGCTGGACGGCGCTCCTGATCACCCATGACGTGCGCGAAGCCGTGTTCCTGTCCGACCGCATCTATGTGCTGTCGGCGCGCCCGGCCCGCATCGTGCGTGAAATCAAGGTGCCGCTGCCGCGCCCGCGCAGCCTTGGCGGCGATGCCGCGCGCCAGGCAAGTACGCTCGAGGCCGAGATTCTCGACATCATCGTCAACGCCTCCCCATCCAAAGGACACGATCATGACTGACTTGACGCGCCGGCAGGCCTTGTTGCTGACCCTTGCCACAGGCCTTCCGCTCATTGCCGGATCGGGGCGAGCCCAAGCACAATCGGCACAAAAGGTCACCGTTGCCCTCGACTGGACGGTCAACACCAACCACATCGGACTGTTCGTCGCCCGCGACAAGGGCTTCTATCGCGAGGCCGGGCTCGAGGTCGACATCCTGCCTTACAGCGATACCGGTGCGGGCACGCTGGTTGCAAATCGCGTCGCCGATTTCGGCATCAACGGCACCATCAGCCTGTTCACCCAGAGAACCGCCGGAGCGGACCTGAAGGGCGTCTATGCGGTGGTGCAATCGGAAACCGGCCGCGTGGTCCTCAATGCGGCCCGCAGCGAGATAGTAAGCCCGAGAAACCTTGACGGCCTGACCTATGGCGGCTTCGGCAGCGCCTGGGAAAACGCCCTGATATCGACCATCATCCGCCATGATGGCGGCAAGGGCAATTTCGAGACGGTGACGCTCGGCACCTCAGCCTATGAGGCGCTGGCCAATGGTTCGGTCGATTTCACGCTCGAAGTCTCGACCTGGGAGGGTGTCGAAGCCGAGCTCAAGGGCGTCAAACAACGCAGCTTCGTCTATGCCGATTACGGCGTGCCTGACGAGCATACGACACTGATCTCTTCGAGCGAAGCCTATCTCCAGGCAAACCCCAAGCCTGCGGCAGCCTTTGTCCAGGCGACACGGCGCGGCTACCAGTTCGCGGTCGATCACCCCGAAGATGCGGCAGCCCTGCTGATCGCGGCCAACAAGGATGCGTTGACCAATCCGGCGCTGATCCACGCCTCGCTGAAGGCGCTGATCGACGGCCATTATCTGCGCAGCCAAAGCGGCGCCATCGGGACGATGGATTCGGCCAAGATGGAAGCGATCGGCGACTATCTCTTCGCGTCCGGCATCTTGCGCGATGCCGATGGCAAGCTGGTTGCTCAACGCCCGGATTTCGGGAGCTATTTCCGCAACGACTATCTGAGCTAGTCTACCAAGATCAAATGAAATGGGTCGCCCGTCTTTCTGGACGACCGCGTGGAGCAGGGTCGTCTGGATGTGGCACCCTGGCTCCCTGACAGCCAGTTTAACACCGATCTGATCTTGTTGATTAACTGCCCGGCAATGGTTGCGTGCAAAGGTCGCCTCGAGGGATCATCGGGGTGTTTGCATTGCTCATATCAAAAAGCGAGGCGCTTTCGCACGTCAGTGACGGCAGGATTCTGTCCGCAGCCCGAAAGCGCGAAATCCTGGTGGATTTGCGCGAAGGTTTCTTTCGGATCTGCGCGCTGGCCTTCGCGGGCATGTTCGTCTACCGCGGCGTATATCACCTGATGCTCGACCCGACCCGCATCAATGTGGCGCTGGTGGCAATCTCCGAGATCCTGACCTTTACCTGGCTGCTTCTGTCGCGGCGACCGCAGGTACGCGACTGGAACCCGCTGACGGTGGTTGTTTCGGTGGTCGCCAGCTTCGGTGTCGGCTTCATCGACCTGGAACCGGGCGTGGCCATCATCCCGGTCTATGCCGCTGCGCCGCTGCAAGTCCTGGCGTTGGGGTTCGTGATCTGGGGGAAGATATCGCTAGGGCGTTCTTTCGCCATTCTGCCGGGCAATCGCGGCGTGATGACCGACGGTGCCTACCGCCTGGTGCGGCACCCGATCTATGCCGGATACCTTGCCGGTCATGTCCTGTTCCTGCTGTCGGCCTTTTCCTTCTACAATCTTGCTGTCTACGCCGCGATCACCTTCTTCCAGGTTCATCGCATCCTGCGCGAAGAGGCGCTGTTGGCCGCCATGCCGGAATACCGGGACTACATGAAGCGCGTCCACTACAGGCTGTTCTACGGCGTCGTCTGACAAGCGGGTGTGCAGAATCGTTCGGTCTGCAATCACGCTGGCACCTTTCGCGTGATCTGCGCGCTTCCTCCCCCGTGCAGATTGGTGTCAGTCTGCCAGGCCTAACCTCAAGACATTGGCGGTTGTCATTCCGGTTCTGTCTCAGGCGGGCCCGTCTGCCTTCTGGCGCGTCTCGCTCCGCATCCGGACCGTCAACAGACCCTGGCCACTTGCAATCATCGTGCGAGAGGCTCATGCATTGTCCGGCGCGGTGAGCGGCATCGCAATAGGATAAGCGGAGCAACGTTCGACCATCAATGGATATCCGCATTGTTTATGCAGAGAGCCAATAATACAACTTTTATTATCATTTTATCTTGGGAGTTTTATTGATGTATACCACGCCTCAATTTCAGCATTCTCTCTGTGAAACTGAAATTCACCACCTCGCGTAGTTGATCTTGCAATCGGACTCTCGCCAATTGCTTAGCGCAACGACAACAGGAGAGTGTTATGGCTCACACCATCAAGACAGTCGCCAACATGTTGGCGGGTAGTGCGGTAATTTTAGCTCTTTCCCTGCCCGCCAATGCTGCGGGAATCGGCCTTGGCGTTGGTGCCTCGGTGGGTGGTAGCGGCGGCGTCAATGCCGGTGTCGGGGCTTCCGTTGGCGGCAGTGGCGGCATCAGTGCCGGAGTGGGCGCCTCGGTCGGCGGCAGCGGTGGTGTAAATGCCGGTGCCGGTGCCAATGTTGGCGGCTCGAGCGGTGTCAATGCTGGTCTCGGCGCTTCGGTCGGCGGCAGCAACGGCATCAATGCCGGCGCGGGCGCCAACATCGGAGGGTCTGGCGGCATTACGGCCGGCCTTGGCGCCAATGTAGGCGGGACGAGCGGCGTCGGCGTGGGTATTGGTGGCGGCATCAATCCAGGCAATCCGTCGAACCCGAGCAATCCGTCCAATCCGTCAAACCCCAGCAGGCCGAGCCTGCCGGGTGTCGTGGCCCAGATGTCGGATAGCAACGTGGCGCGAATGAAGAAGCGCTGCGTCGACGTGCTCAGCAGCGAAGGCGCCTACGACCGCGATCTACGGCAACTCTGCCTCCTGATCGCTCGTCGCTGATACTGGAGGGGCCGGGGATTGGAAGTGCCGAACCAGACGTGAGGCTCGACCGCACTCTCCTGGCCTCCGGCCGGTAGGAAAGCCCGCCACGCTGGCGGGCTTTCTGCGTCCACAGGCGTGCCGGAATCAAATTCTGGTTGCCATCATCTGGATGGCCGCTTCTGTTGCCGGCAGACCTCTTCCGCACGCGATGCCCGCCACAATCGCGCGGAACGGTAGAGCCTTTGGAGCGCTCGTCTTTGAACATCGCCATGAGTCTTGGAACCATACCGATCATCATTGCGCTGCTTGGCGGCCTCAGCGGCCTCGGTGGCGGTCCGTTCTACGGCACCGGCTACTATGGCGGCGGCGGCCTTGGGCTCGTGCTGCTCATCGCCATCGTGCTTGTCGTGCTCGGGCGTATCTAGTCTAGCCGGGTTATCGCAACTGATCGCAATCTCGTGAGCGCCCCCAATATCGGCGTGCACCGGATTGTGATGCAGGCAAGCCGGCTTGTGATCCTGCACTCTGCAAAACTTTCGTATGGTCATTGCGGTCCACACCCCCCGTGGAAACAAGAGGAGAGGGTCCCACCCCTTGTCCTCCTCCAAGGCCCGCTCCGGTTCACCGTAGCGGGCTTTTGCTTGCTGGCGAGGGGAAACCGGCTCGCATCAAGCCCTGTGGGCAAGGCATCCAGATGCTGACGCCAGTCGACTATTCCATGTCAGGTACGTCGCCGCTGACGAAGAGCGTGTTCGGCGGGCCGTATTCGCCCAGCGTCGGATCGGCCTCGCGGCTCCAGGCGATGACGCCGGCATGCTTTGCCGCCAGAGCCCTGGCGGTGCGTATGGCGCGGTCTTCGCTCTGCTGGTCGGCGGGTCCAAAGGCTGGGAACAACTCGCCATCCTCACCGCGATCGAACGCGACCACGACGATCAGCCTGGGATTTTTCTGGCCACTGGAGTCGGACATCTTGCACCTTTGGCGCGGAACCTATCACATTGCGCGGGGTTGAAGGCCGCGAATCGATGAATGCCGACTTTGGGGAGTGGCATCGTGCAAGATCAGCGTTTCGATGAGCCGGTCAGGATTGCGCTTGGCCGATCGCGAAACTCGATCTTCAACGTGGAGCGGGTCGCTCAGGCTGCCGACATCCTGCTGAACCGCTGGCCGGTTGCAACCGGGCAAAAGCATATGGTTGCCCGTAAGGTCTGTCTGGCCGTGCTAGAGGGAAAGAAAGAAGTCTCGGCGGCAAGGGCGGCGTTCATCAACGCCGCTATCGAGGCGGACATTCTCGTTGAGCCGCGTGAGGTGTCGATCCCGTAGCCTGCCCGGTGAAATTGAATCAAGGATCGGCTCTATCCTCTTGGTTGATCTCGGTCTTTCACACCGGCTTTTCCGGGCCATGGCAACCGGCCAGTTCGGCGCGCTCTGCGGACAATCCGAAATTCGGGGTTCATTGGGCCTGTTTCCGGCATCTGTTGACACGGCATTTCTATCCAGATATTGAACAGGACTATACAGGTTCACTGAACAGGTACCTATATGAAGCGGCGCGCGGTTCAACTGTCTCCCGGTACGGGCAAACCCGAGCAGATCGCAACCGTTCTCGAACGTGAAATCCGCTCCGGTGTTCTCGGCTTCGGCGACCGCCTGCAAAGCGAGAATGAACTTGTCCAGCGCTTCTCCGTCAGTCGCAATACGGTCCGCAAGGGCCTCGAAGAACTGTCCAGCCGCGGGCTGATCACGACCAGGGTTGGTATTGGCTCGTTCGTCACCTTCGACGGCAAGCCGGTCGATGACTCCATCGGTTGGTCGCGCGCGCTGGCCGATGCCGGCGCCAATGCCGAGACGCGGACGCTGCGGCTGGAGGTCATCGAAGACCCCGATCTGGCTGCGCTGCTTGGTATCGAAAGCCCGTTCTTCATTGCCGTTGACCGGGTGCGCACCAACGCCAGCGACGGCCATGCGATCTCCATCGAGCGCAGCCGGCTGCCATTGTCCTCCGAGCTTGAGGACGTACCGTTGCGCGGACTGCGCGAGGGCTCGCTGCACCAGACGCTGCGCGCCGCCGGCCTCATTCCCGACCATGGCGAGGAATGGGTCGAGATCGAGATGCTCAATGCCGAGGATGCGGCCATCCTCGGTTGCCCACAAGGCACGCCCTTCCTGCGCGGCCGCCGGCTGACGCGTGCGGCTGACGATCGGCCGATCGAGTATGTCACCAGCCTGCTCAACCCGGCACATTTTGCGCTGCATATGAGGTTCTGAGCGATGTCGGATGCAACCAGCAAGGCCATCGATCGCGCCATGGGCGCGCTTATCGGCGGAGCGCTGGGAGATGCGCTCGGCATGCCGACGCAGCTTTTGTCGCCGGTTCGCATTGCCGAACTCCACGGCCATGTCGAGGATTTCATCGAGCCTTTCGCCGATCATCCGGTGTCGAAGGGACTGGCTGCCGGCACCATCACCGACGACACCGAACAGGCGCTGCTGCTCGGCCGCATCCTGGTCGAATCCGGCGACCGTTTCGACCACGCGCGCTGGGTCAATGCGCTGCTCGACTGGGAGCGCGAGGTCAAGGCGCGCGGCAGCTATGATCTCTTGGGGCCGTCGACCAAACGGGCCATCGACGCCATCAACAATGGCGTACCGGCCGAGGAAGCGGGACGCAGCGGCGACACCAATGGCGCGGCCATGCGCATCGGGCCTGTCGGCATCATGATGCCGCTCGAACCATTGGAGGCGTTCGTCGCCAAGGTGGCGGAGACCTGCCGGGCGACGCACAACACCTCGATCGCAATCGCTTCCGCTGCTGCCGTTGCCGCTGCCGTCAGCCGCGGCATCGCCGGCGGTGGCTGGCGCGATGCTTCCGCCAGCGCCGTCGCGGCGGCGAGGCGAGGGGCGACGCTTGGTCATTGGGTCACCGGCGGCGACATCGCCGCGCGTATCGTCTGGGCGCAGGACATCGTGCGCGGCAAGGCGATCAGGGATGCCATTCGGCTGATCACCGATCTGGTGGGTACCGGCGTGGCCAGCCAGGAATCCGTCCCGGCGGCCTTCGCCGTGCTGGAAGTCGCCCGTGGCGACCCCTGGCAAGCAGCTATCATCAGCGCCAATATCGGCGGCGACACCGATACGATCGGCGCCATCGCCGCCGGCATGGCCGGCGCCTGCAGCGGTTTTTCCCGATTGCCGCAACAGCATATCGCCCGGCTTGTCGGCCTCGACATGTCAGAGGTTCGCGCGCTTGCCGCCGACCTCGTGGCAGCAAGGGTGGCGAAAATCGGTTCCGGCAAGGACGCGGCGGAATGAGCGGCCGTCTCGTCCATGTCGGCAGTGCCGTGGTCGACTATGTCTACCGCATCGACGCCCTGCCGGCGCCCGGCATGGAAAAGACGGCGTCGAGCTTCGCCCAGGTCGCCGGCGGCGGCTTCAACATGATGGTCGCGGCCAGCCGCACCGGCATGCAGGTGGTGTTCGGCGGCCAACTCGGCAGCGGACCCAATGGCGATTTCCTGCGTGCCGCTTTCGCCGCCGAGGGCATCGCGACGCTGACGCCGCCATCGCCATTGACGGACAGCGGCAACTGCGTCGCCATGATTTCGAGCGACGCCGAACGCACCTTCGTGTCGTGGCCAGGGGCGGAGAGCGTGCTCAGCCGCGACCTGATGGCGCCGGTCGCGGTGGCGCCGGGAGACTGGGTGTTCACCTCCGGCTACATGCTAAGCTATCCCAAGAGCCGCGATGCGCTCACCGATTGGATCGAGGCACTTCCGGCAGATATTCCCTTCGTCTTCGATCCGACGCCGGTCATCTCGGACATTCCGCGTCCCATCCTGTCGCGGGTGCTTGCCCGCACCACATGGCTGAGCTGTAACACGACGGAAGCCGCCGAGATTGCCGGCCCAGGCGATGTCGAGGGACTCGCGGCACGACTTCTCGCCGACCACTGCCCCAAGGCTGCTGGCGTGATCATTCGCGCTGGCGCGAAGGGTTGCCATATCAGGCTGGCCGACGGCACAGCGCAGACCATTGCCGGCTTCAACGTCAGCGCCATCGACACCAATGGCGCCGGCGACACCCATATCGGCGGTTTCGTCAGCGCGCTGGCGCACGGCATCCCGCCCTTCGAGGCAGCGCGCTATGCCAATGCTGCAGCGGCCATTTCGGTCACCCGCCATGGCGGCTCGTCGGCGCCGACGAACCGCGAAATCCAGACATTCCTGAGCCATGCCGCCGACCCATCGGGAGCAGGCCGGACACAGAAGGCCAATGCATAACAGCTGGAAAGCCTGACAAGCCCGGGAAGCGGGCAAACCCACAGAGAGGAACCAACCATGCGCATGCCTGACTTGACTGCTCTGCTGACGGCGACCGCCGTCTTTACCTCCGCACTCACGTTCGCCGCCAAGGCCGACGAAGTGCATGTGCTCAACTGGAAGGGCTACGGCGCCGACGAGCCGTGGGCCGTCGAGGCTTTCGAAAAGGCGACCGGCAACAAGGTCGTCAACGATTTCTTCAATTCCGAACAGGAAATGCTGACCAAGATCCGGACCAATCCCGGCCTCTACGACGTCGTCATGATCAACGCCGCCTTCAACGACCAGGCGATGGACGGCAAGCTGATCCAGCCGATCGACGTTTCCAAGCTGCCGAACTACGCCGACATCAGCAAGGACAAGGCGGGATCGCCGATGCTCGTCCACGACGGCAAGGTCTATGGCGTGCCGTGGGTATGGGGCCTGACGGCGCTCGCCATCAACGAAAAATCCTTCGACAAGCCGCCGACGAGCATCGCCGAGATGTGGGATGCCGCGCACAAGGGCCGTGTCGTCATTCGCGACGACGCCGTTGAAGCGGTGCAGTTCGGCGCCATCGCCACTGGCCAGAACATCAACGACATCAAGGATATGGATGCGGTCAAGACGAAGCTGACCTCGCTGATGCCGCAGATCAAGACCTTCTGGAGCTCGGAGAACGACTGGAACCAGATGGTCGCCTCCAACCAGATCGACATCGGCACCTACTGGAGCGGCTCGGCCGATCGCGCCAAGACGCATTTCAAGCTGCCGGTCTCGCTGGTCGTGCCGCAGGAAGGCGCCGTCGCCTGGCTCGACGCGTTTTCCATTCCGGTCGGCGCCAAGAACGTCGCCGGCGCCGAGGCCTTCATCAACTACATGATCGACCCGAAATTCTACGTCGAATGGGTCACCAAGGTCGGTGCTCCCGTCTCCGCCAACACCAAGGCGGTGGAAGCGCTGCCCGAGGATGCCTTCAACCGCAAGGTCATGGGTGATCCCGAAGTGGCCAAGCGCATCCAGTTCCAGGCGCCGATCACCGACGCCCAGCGCGAAGCCTATCTGGCGCTCTGGCAGCAGCTTAAGGTCGACGTGAAGTAAGATCACAGCCAGGCCAGCCGGCGGTTCGCGTCGGCTGGTTCTTCCAATACTGGGAGGAGGGTACCATGGCAGCTGCGACAGCGTCGCGAAGCGGGCTGAGATCGGCATTGCCGCTGCTGGCGCCAGCCTATCTCTGGCTGACGGTGGCGATCTTCCTGCCGCTATCCGCTATGGTCTTCTTCTCGTTCATGACCGAGCTGCCGCTGTCGGGAAAGCCGTGGGCGTTCACGCTTGGCAACTATGCCGCCTTCTTCTCGCAAAGCCTCTATCTGACGCTGCTGCTGGCCTCGCTGCGGCTTGGCCTCGAAGTGACGCTGTGGTGCGTCGTCATCGGCTATCCCGCGGCTTACGTGCTCGCCAAGGTGCTGAAGGGGCGCAGCCGCGAGGCGATCTTCCTGCTCGTCATCCTGCCGTTCTGGTCGAACGGGCTGGTGCGCATCTTTTCCTGGGCGATGGTTTTGCGCGAGGGCGGCATTCTCGACACCGCGCTCAACGCGGTGCTGCCGTTCAAGATCAACATCGACCTGATGTATTCCTATCCAGCCGTCATCATCGGGCTGGTGCACTCCTATGTGCCCTACATGGTGCTGACCTGTTATCTGACGCTGCAGGCGATCGACGACTCGCTGATCGAGGCCGGGCGCTCGCTTGGCGCATCGCGGTTGCAGGTGCTGAAGCGGGTGATCATCCCGCTGTCGATGCCCGGATTGGTCGCGGGTGCGGCGCTGATCTTCGTGCCGGTCGTCGGCTCGTTCATGGAACCGCGCATCCTCGGCGGCCGCACCGGCACCTTCTACGGCACGGTCATCGAGGACCAGTTCGTCGCCGTGTTCAACTGGCCGCTCGGTGCAGCGCTCTCCTTCATCCTGCTGGCGGTGGTGCTGGTCATCCTGGCGGTGGCGTCGCCGGTGCTGCGGAGGGCCGCGTGATGGTGACGACCCGCATCCTCGAATGGCTCGGCCGTCTCTACATCTTTATGCTGCTCGCCTTTCTTTATCTGCCGATCATCATCATGGCGCTGATGTCGTTCAATGTCTCGCCCTTCTACCAACTGCCGTTCGAATGGACGACCGAATGGTACGCCTCGCTGTGGCAGAACGACCAGCTGATCGCGGCCACCTGGAACAGCGTCGAGATCGCGGTCATCACCACAATCATCTGCGTCGTGCTCGGCTCGGCTGCATCATTGGCGCTCTACCGCTATGAGTTTCGTGGCAAGAAATTCCTGCAGGCGCTGCTGTTTCCGCCGATCGCCATACCGTGGCTGATCACCGGCACGGCGATGCTGATCTTTTTCTTCGGCGTTGGCATCGGCCGTGGCCTGCATGCCATCCTGCTCGGCCATGTCGCACTGGCGCTGCCCTATGTCATCGTCGTCGTCTCGGCCCGGCTGCAGACCTTCGTGCCGGAGCTGGAAGAGGCGGCGCGCTCGCTCGGCGCCAACCAGTGGCAGGTGACGAGGCGCGTTACGCTGCCCTGGATCATGCCCGGCGTCATCGCCGGCGGGCTGTTTGCGTTTGCCGTTTCGTTCGATCAGTTCGTGGTGTCCTATTTCCTGGCGACGCCGGGGCAGACGACGCTGCCGGTCGAAATCTACGCCGCGATCCGCAAAGGGTTCACGCCCGAGATCAATGCGGTCTCGACAATCATCATTGTCGTGTCGATGGCGCTGATGCTGCTCACGGCGCGCTTCTTCAAATTCGGCGGAGAGAAATAATGGCCGGCGTGCAGGTATCTGATGTCTCGCGCAGTTTCGGCGCGCACAAGGCGCTGGACGATGTCTCCATCGATTTCGCCGATGGCGGCTTCTATGCGCTGCTCGGGCCGTCGGGCAGCGGCAAGACCACGCTGCTCAGGCAGATCGCGGGGTTCGATTTTCCCGACAGTGGCCGCATCACCATCGGCGGCGAGAGCGTCGAGCGGGTGCCGGTCGAAAAGCGGCGCATCGGCATGGTGTTTCAGAACTATGCGCTGTTTCCCAATATGAGCGTCGCCGACAATGTCGCCTTCGGCCTGTCGGTGCGCGGCGAGGCCAGGGCGATCATCGCTACCGAGGTGCAGCGCGCGCTCGATCTGGTGCAACTCGGCAAGCTCGGTGGGCGGCGGCCGCATCAGCTGTCGGGCGGCCAGCGCCAGCGCGTGGCGCTCGCCCGCGCCATCGTCACCAAGCCGCGCGTGCTGCTGCTCGACGAGCCGCTCGGCGCGCTCGACAAGGCGCTGCGCGTCGATATGCAGATCGAGCTCAAGCGCATCCAGCGCGAGATCGGCATCACCACCATTTTCGTTACCCATGACCAGGAAGAAGCGCTGACGATGAGCGACCGCATCGGCATATTGCGCGACGGCAGGCTGGTGCAGGAAGGACCACCGGAGGAGATCTACGACCGGCCGAAGAGCGAATTCGCCGCCACCTTCCTCGGCGACGCCAACATTTTTCGCGGCGATACGACGGGCGATGGCATCCGGCTGCCGGACGGCACGGCGATTGCCGCCGGCGCGGGTGCTCGCCTTGCTGCTGGTGCCAAGGCGAGTTGTGCGGTGCGGCCCGAACGCATCCGTATTGCTATTGATGGCGGGGCTTCGGATGGCAACGCCAACATGCTCAAGGGGCAGGTCTCCAAGCGCATTTTCGCCGGCAACAACAGCACATACTTCGTCGACCGTGCCGGCCAGACGCTGAAGGTGATCGTGCAGAACACCGGTGCCGACAGACTGGCGGAGGGCCAGGAGGTGGTGCTGCGCTGGTCGCCTGAGAGTACGGTGCTGATTGCGCCGGGGTAGTCGACGCGGTTCGATAGATGGGGCTGTTGGCGTTCCTTCGCACCCCCCTCTGCCCTGCCGGGCATCTCCCCCGCAAGGGGGGAGATCGGCTGCTTCAGCGCCGATGCTCTTCCCGAAGCGTTGGGAATTTGCGAAGGCGGATATGAGGGCCAATCTCCCCCCTTGCGGGGGAGATGCCCGGCAGGGCAGAGGGGGGTGCTGTCCCGCCACAAGATCAAGTAAGGTCCGGAGCACACCCATGACGTTGGAATTGACCGCGCGCGACCGATCCATGCTCGACGGCGAGCAGGGCCCGTCCGCCGCCGCTGCCATGAAAATCCTCGTCGCATTTTCCAATGCGGTTGGGGCGCGCGGTCTGCTCGACATCACTGGCGCCCATATCGATGGCTGTCTCTACCACGGCAAGGCAGGGCTCGATTTCGTCGAGCGGCTGGTCGAAGGCGGTGGCCGGGTCCAGGTGCCGACGACATTGAATGTCGGCTCATTCGACCTCATCCATCCCGGCATGGTGAAGATGCCGGCAGCGGAAGAGGTGCCGGCGCGGCGGCTGATGAAGGCGCATCTGGAGCTCGGCTGCCAGGCGACCTTCACTTGCGCACCTTACCAGACGCGGTTCAGGCCGGAGTTCGGCGAGCAGATCGCCTGGGGCGAATCCAACGCCATCGTCTTTGCCAATTCGGTGATCGGCGCGCGCACCAACCGCTATGGCGATTTCATCGATCTGTGCTGCGCCATGACCGGCCGCGCGCCGGCCTGGGGTCTGCATCTGAGCGAGAACCGGCGCGGCCGGATCCTATTTGAGCTGGATGTTCCGGACGGCGAGCCGAGCGACAGCCTTTTCGTCGGCGTCGGGCTATTCATCGGGCAAGCGAGCGGCGACCGCGTTCCGGTGATTGCCGGTCTGCCGCAGCCGCGCGATGAGGACCAGCTAAAGGCGCTGGGCGCGGCGGCTGCAACGACGGGTGCTGTGGCGCTGTTCCATGCGGTCGGCATCACGCCGGAAGCGATGACGCTCGATGAGGCGTTCCAGGGTCATGCGCCTGACGAAACGATCCGCATCACCCGCGCCGATATCGACCATGCGCTGGCCAGGCTATCGAGCGTACGGGATGGCGCGCCGGTGGCGGCCGTGTCGCTCGGCACGCCGCATTTTTCGTATGAGGAGTGGATGCGACTGTTGCCGTTGCTGCGCGAGGCAGCACCCGGAAGGCGCATCCCGATCTACGTCAACACGGGCCGTGCGACCTTGGCGCGACTGCAGGAGGAGGGCGCGCTGGCGGGGATGGAGGCGTTTGGTCTGGTCCCGGTCGCCGACACCTGCACCTATGTCACATCGATCCTGGAACGCCTCGACGGCGTCGTGATGACCAATTCCGGCAAATGGGCGCATTATGCACCGGGCAATATCGGCGTGTCCGTCGCCTTTGCCGAGATGGAGGATTGCATCCGCTCCGCTGCCGTCGGGCATGTCGTGCGGAGCGCCTCATGACGCGACCGGTGGCACGAACCGGCACCTTCCAGTTGGCCGGCGAAGCCAAGGGCCAGGCGCTGGTGTTCTCGCAACCCCTCAGCTTCTGGGGCGGTATCGATGCCGAGACCGGCGACATAACAGACCATTCGCATCCCGGCCTCGGCCAAAATGTCGCCGGCAGGATTTTGGTCATGCCGAGCGGGCGCGGCTCATCGTCTTCATCCTCGGTGCTGGCCGAGGCGATCCGCAGAGGCACGGCGCCGGCCGGTCTTCTTCTGGAGCGGCCGGACCCGATCCTGGCGGTGGGCGCCATCGTTGCCGAGTTTCTTTATGACATCCGCATGCCGCTGGTGGTGTGCGATATTTCGAACCTTGTCTCCGGTGATCAAATTGATATCGGCATCGGCAAAGACGGCGGGCCGATCATCAGAGTTCACCCCGCCATCAATCCGGCAGAGCCACGCCGCCAATAGGCAGCCGCCAGCGTCTGATCGCGACCAAGTCCCAGCGTGTCGCGCCAATATTCGCGCACGATCTTGGCGGCAGCGGCTTCCGCCGCGAACCAGCCGAAGGCCGAACCGTCCTGCGGCCACGCCACCGAGCGGACAGCCTCGGCCAGCCGTCTGTCCTCGCCCGCCGCCACGCCATCCCGTGTCAGCCAATGCACTTCGATGCGGGTGGGGTTGGCGATCTTCTGCCGTTCACCGTCATTGGCGATCTCGACGAAGGCAACGCCTTTTGTCTCGGCCGGCAGCGTCTCCAGCAGCCGCGCCAGCGCCGGCAGGCCGGTTTCATCGGCACCCAAGACATACCATTCTGCCTGCCGCACCGGACGGCCGACCGGTCCCATGATGCCGACCTTCATGCCGGGCGCTGCCTGCATGGCCCAGGTGGAGCCGACGCTCTCGCCGGTATGAATCAGGAAGTCGACATCGATGATGCCCTTTTCCACGTCGAGCGCGCGGATGGTGTAGACGCGCGCCACCGGGCGCCGGTCATCGGCGGGCCAGACCGGCAAGCCATTGCCGCCGAGCACCGGCCACAGCGGATCGGGCACCTCCCTGGTCGGAAACAGCATGCGGATATGCATGCCGCCGAATTTGGCGAAACGGCTGAGATCCTCGCCGGCCAGCCGGATGCGGCGCATATGCGGGGTGAGGTCGCGAATATCCGTCACCACCATCTCGCGGAACTGAGCGAGGCTGGTTTCGCCTGAGAGATCGCCGGTCCAGACGATCTCGGGATTTTCCTCCTTGGCGTAGACCTGTACGGCCGTGGCCAGCAGGTCCTTGATACGGGCCAGCCCGTCGCGGTCGGCGGCATTGGCCCGCATCACCAGCCGTTCCATGTCGAAAGAGGCGCCACCGAAGGCAAAGCGGAAATCGATGCGCTGTCCCTGATGCGAAGCATCGGCCTCGAAGCTCTGCAGTCTGTCGCTGATGCTGTCCATGTAATCGGGCAGATGTCGCAGGTTGAGCTGTGCCTCACAGGCCAGTTCACGCACCGATGCTTGGCTCATTGTCAGCCTCCGATCCTGCCGGTGAGCGCCACCTTGAAGGTGCGGCCCTTGCCCTGTTCGGTTGCCGCCGAGGTCGACCATGCGCTTTGCGGGTCGGTGTAGGCGGTGTTGAAGATGTTATCGACGCCGAAGCCGAGCTTGAGGTTGTCATTGACGCGCCAGTTGGCGAAGACGTTGACCAGATCGAAACCGTCATCGACGACCGGCACGGCGTTGGGATTGGTGCGGCTGGTGCGGGTGATCTTGCCGACGCTGAGATATTGCGCGCCGACGGTGAGCTGGTCCTCCAGCATGCGGAAGCCGATGGTGGCCGAGAAGCGGTCGAGCGGCGTGTTGTTCAGCGCCTGGCCGGAATAGACGCCGCTGACGACCTTGGCGTCGATCAACGCGCCGGCAAGGTTCACAAAACCCCAGTTGTAGTCATAAACCATCTCGGCCTCGATGCCCTTCAGCCGGGCGTCGCCGATGTTGATCGCGGTGCGCGGCAGGACGGTCAGGTCGACGTCGATGTAATCCTCGACGGCAGTGTGGAAGACGTTGAGCTTGGCGCGCAACCGGTCGCCCGCCGTCAGAACATCGTCATACTTGACGTTGATGCCGGCCTCCCAGTTCTTCGCCGTCTCGGGCTGCAGCAGAAGATTGGGCCGGTATGTATCGCCGCCGCCATGCGCGCCGCCGCCGCGGAAGACATCCTGCAGGCCCGGCGCCCGATAGCCTTCGGAATAGGTGCCATAGAGCTGGAAGCCATCGAATGGCGTGACGCCGACGGTGAGGCGCGGCGACCAACGATCGCCGGAGATCGAGGCTTCCTGCGGCGACGGGATGCGCGTTTCGCCATCGAGCTGGTAGCCGTCATACCGCATCGCAGTGATGACCTGCAGCCAGTCCTCGTAATCGCCCTGCCACTGCAGGAAGCCGCCATAGCCCTGCTGTTCGCCAGCGCCGAAATGCGCCGCTTCCGAGGAGGCCTCGAGATAGTAGTAATCGAGTCCGTAGGTCAGCGTATGTGCTAGTCCCCAGGCGTCGAAACGTGAGGAGTTCTTCACGTTGAAGCCGGATGTGGCGACATCGTAAAAACGGAAATTGCCGATCCCTGAGGCAGGCGCGACCTGCGTCTGCTCGGTGCGGGTGCGGTTGTGGTAGGCATTGGCGCTGAAGTCGATCAGCTCGTTGTCGTCTGGCTTCCAGGTGTAGGCGGCGGTGTAGGTCTGGTTGGTGGTGTTGGTGTCGTAGCGGCTCAGCGTCGGCGAGGTCGAGCCGCTGGATCCGGTGATCTGGTCGTTGTAGCGCTGCAGGATGGCGCCGAGCTTCAGCTCATGGTCATCGGCCGGCCGCAGCGTCGTCTTCAGATAGCCGCTGGTCACCCGCTCGCCGGTCCATGGCACGGTCTCGCCATTGCCGTCGGTGTAGCTGTCGCGGTCGCGGTAGATGAGGTTGCCGATGATGTCGGCATCGTCGCTGAAGCGGTAGGCACCGGTGGTGCTGGTGGTGAAGCCGTCGCCATTGTCCTCGTAGCCGAGCTTCTCGCTCAGCGCCCAGCGCTCGTCCTTCTTGAGGAAATCGCCGGCGTCCTTGGTCTCGAAGGAGACGACGCCGCCGATGCCGCCTGACCCATAGGCATTCGACACCGGGCCACGAATGACGGTGGCTTCCTTGATCAGGTCCGGTTCGACATAGAACGAGCCAGAGCCATGACCGACGCGCCAATAGTCCTGACGGGCGCCGTCGAGCGTCACGACGACGCGGCCATATTGCTCCAGGCCGCGAATGTTGATGGCGGTTGCGGGATCGTCGCCATTCATCGAGGCAGCGACGCCGGGCGTGGTGCGGAAGATGTCGGCCGCTGTGTCGGGCTGAATGCGGTCGAGTTCGTCCTGATCGACGGCGCTGATGGCGGCCATCGATTCGATCACCGCCGTTTTGATCATCGTCGCCGAGATGGTGATCACGTCGAGCATCGTCGCCGGCTGATTCTGCGCGGCACTGGCCGGCGCCAGGCGGCCGGCCTTGGCGGCGGCCTTTTTCTCCTGGTCCTGTTCCTGCGCGCTGGCAAGAGGCACGGCGCAGAGGCCGAGCACGAAGGCGAGCGCGGTGCTCGCCATCAAGGTCGTGTTTGTTGTCGTTGTCATCGTCATGCAGCCCCCAAGCAAAAGCAAAACTGCTGGCGGTGGCTGAAGGGCCTTGGCTGGCATGATCGAGAATCCCTCGACCAGGCGGGCCGGGGCAGGGGTCACATATTAAAACATGATGACACAAGTCAACTTTAAATTTATAGCCGACCATCATCGAGAAGCATCTGGCACGGGAACAGCGGCATGGTCGGCAGTTTAGGCGAAGGCAAGACGACCCACTGGTCGCAACCTGGCAGGATCGCGGCGGTGCTGCTTCTGGCGCTGTCGGTGCTGGCGCCTTCCTGTGGTTTCCAGGCGCTGGCCGCCGAGGGCGTTGTCGACGCGCTGGGGCGAACCGTCGTGCCGGGCGCGGCGACCCGAATCGTGACGCTCGGCTCCGACGTCACCGAGATCGTCCACGCGCTGGGCGCCGGCGAGCGGATCATCTCCGTCGATCGCGGCAGCAAATATCCGCCTGAAGTCGCGCAAAAACCCAATGTCGGCTACCGCCGCCAGCTTTCGGTCGAGGGGCTGGCCAGCCTGCGTCCCGACCTGATCCTGGCGGCCGAGGACAGCGGACCGCCGGAGGCGGTCGAGGTGCTAAAATCACTGGCGATCCCGATCGTCTTCGTCCCGCAGGACAACAGCCCGCAAGGCATCGAGCGGAAGATCACCCTGATCGCCGCCAGCCTTAGGCTCGAGGACAAGGGCAAGGTGGTTTCCGCCGAGGTGCTCACCGCCTTTCAGACGGCAGCCGATCTGGCAGCAAAAATCCCGCCGGAGCGGCGCAAGAAGGTGGTGTTCTTCCATGGCCTCGTGAAGCTGAGCGCTGCCGGCGCCGGCACCTCTGCCGACGCCATCATTCGCTATGCCGGCGGCCTCAACCCGATGGATGTCGTGCATGGCTACAGGGCGGCATCGGAGGAAAAGCTGATCGAGATGGCGCCTGACGTCATCCTGATGATGAGCGACGGCAAGAGCGGGCCGACGCCCGAGCAGGTGTTCGGCAACCGCGCGCTGGCGGCAACGCCGGCGGCGGCCAACAAGGCGCTGGTCGTGCTTGACGGCGCCTACATGATCGGCTTCGGGCCGCGCACATCAGATGCGATCCGCGATCTGGCGAAGGCGCTTTATCCGGAAGGGGAATGACGCCGTAAAATCGCAAGGCGGTTCGGCTGGGCAGTACCAATTCGTCGGCGAACCAGTTGAGCTTGATAAATCCTGTCCGTCCGGATTTCTCCGGATCGGCTTCCGCCCGAACAAACTTGGCGGCTCGGCCTGAAACATTGGCACGATATTCTAAGCCGCGCGGTTGACCGCGAATGCGCTATCCAGCCTATAATTATACTAAATTCATAGACTAACTGCGGACGTTCAGGGCGCTCGCACCTTGGCCTGTGAAAATGGTGCACAAGGGAGCGCATCGATGCCGAAGACAGAGTCCAATCCGATCGACCTCGGCACCAGGGCGGCCGATTTCCTGTTGCCCGACGCGCAAGGCGTGCTGCACCGCCTCGCCGATTTCGACGCCAAGCCGGCCCTGCTCGTCGCCTTCATTTCCAACCGTTGCCCGTTCGTCGTGCTGATCCGCGAGCAGCTTGCCGCTTTCGCCAGGGATTATGCGGGCAAGGGGCTGCAAGTGGTGGCGATCAACGCCAACGACCACGAAGCGCATCCGGAAGAAACGCTTGCCCGTATCGGCGAAGAGGCCGAAAAATTTGGCTATTCCTTCCCCTATCTCAAGGATGCGTCGCAGCAGACGGCGAAAGCCTATGGCGCGGCCTGCACGCCCGACTTCTTCCTGTTTGATACCGACCGGCGGCTCGCCTATCACGGCCAGTTCGACGAGGCGCGGCCGGGCAACGGCAAGCCGGTGACGGGTGCCGATCTGCGAGCGGCGGTCGACACGGTGTTGGAGGGCGGCAGGCCCATTGCCAGCCAAGTGCCGTCGATCGGCTGCAACATCAAATGGAGTGCCGGCAACGAGCCGGTCTGGTCTTCCAGCGCGGCGCGCGCGGCCTAGCGCCGGCCTCGACGCATTCGCCAGGTGTCCATGCACAAGCCGCAAAAATCCGCTTCCGACAGCTTGCTGCTCCAGGCAGACGTGCTGGTGCTGGGCGGCGGCCCGTCGGCCGCCTGGGCGGCAGTCGCGGCGGCCGAGGGCGGCGCCAAGGTGGTGCTGGCCGACAAGGGCTATCTCGGCACCAGCGGCGCCACCGCGCCGTCCAACACCGGCACCTGGTGCGTGCCGCCGGGTGACAACAGGCACGCCGTGGTCGAACGACGCTGGCAGCGCACCGGCGAACTCGCCGACCCGCGCTGGATGCTGCGCTGCGTCGACACCGCCTACCGCAACCTGCTCAGGCTGTCCGAATGGGGCTATCCCTTTCCGAGCGAGGATGACGGACGGCTCTACATCGCCAATCTGCGCGGCCCGGACTACATGCGCTTCATGCGCCGCCGGGTGCTTTTGGCCGGCGTCACCGTGCTCGACCATCATCCGGCGCTCGAACTTCTGTCCGACGGCGATGCCATTGTCGGCGCCGCCGGTGTTGCGAGACAGATCGGCCAGGACTGGCGCGTCGACGCCAACGCCGTGGTGCTGGCGACCGGCGGCTGCGCCTTTCGCGAACGCATCCTCGGCGCCACCGGGCTGACTGGCGACGGCTATCTGATGGCGGCCGAAGCCGGCGCCAGCCTGTCGGGCATGGAGTTCACCGGCAAATACACGCTGGCGCCCTATGGCTCATCGCTGAACAAGGGCCTGCCGTTCCGCTGGGCCTCGTTCCATCGCGAAGATGGCTCGCCGATCGTCGGACCGACCGGCGAGCCGTTGCGTAACGGCATCGGCGACCGCGAGGAGGAAGTGGCGCGCGCGCTGATCGACGGCCCGGTCTATGCGCGGCTCGATCAGGCCGAACCGGCGCTGCAAGGCTGGCTGCGCCAGGGCCAGCCGAATTGCTTCGTGCCCTATGACCGCGTCGGCATCGACCCGTTCAGCGAGTTGTTCCGCATTACCTTGCGCGCCGAAGGCACGGTGCGCGGCACCGGCGGCATCGACATCGTCTCCGACGATTGCGCCACCGGCGTGCCCGGCCTCTACGTCGCCGGTGATGCCGCCAGCCGCGAGATGATGACCGGGGCCGTGTCGGGCGGCGGCGCCGTCAATTCATCCTGGGCGCTGGCCAGCGGCTGGTGGGCCGGCAAGGGCGCCTCGACCCATGCCAAGCGCCGCACCGGCAAGGCGTTCCGCAGTGCGGTGCAGTCGCTCGGCCAAGCCGGGTTGCGTCCGGCATCGTCGGCGAGTGCCGACATCTCGGCGAGCGAAGTTATCGAGGCGGTGCGTAGCGAAGTGACGCCGCTCGGCAAGAATTTCTTCCGCACTGGCGAGGGCCTGGAGAAAAGCGGCGAGCGGCTGGAGAGTGTCTGGCGCGACGTGCGCGACCATCTGCAAGGCGAGGGGCTGGATCGGGTCCGCACGCGCGAGGCGGCATCGATCGCCGCTGCCGGGCGCTGGTCCGTGGCCGCAGCGCTGCACCGCACCGAGAGCCGCGGCATGCATCGCCGCACCGACCTACCGGGCAAGAGCCCGGCCTTCGCGCACCGGCTGGTCATCACCGGTGTGGATGAGTTCCGCATCGCAGGTGCGCCTGAGCGGCTGGCGGAGCTGGCGTCATGATCGAGATCGTCTCGGCCACGCGCTGCGTCGAATGCGACATCTGCGTCAAGGTGTGCCCGGCCAACGTCTTCGACGCGACCGACAATGGCGTGCCGGTGATCGCTCGCCAGGAGGACTGCCAGACCTGCTTTCTCTGCGAGATCTACTGCCCGACCGACGCGCTTTATGTGGCCGAGTTCGCCGAAGGGCCGACCGGCATCACGGAAGCTCAGGCCGACGCCCGACGGCTGTTCGGCTCCTATGCCCGCGCGCTTGGCTGGAAGCGCGGCAAGGCGGGCGGCTCGGAATTCGACCCGACGCACCGCATCCGCGTGGCGCAGTGAACCGATCGGAGACAGATATGGATCGCCCGAACATGGACCGGATCGTCGTCAGCGACATCAGCAAGACGTTCCAGCTCAAGCCGGGGCAGTTCGTCACCGTCGATGGCGAGGCGACCGACCGCGTCACCGTGCTCGACGGCGTTGATCTCTCGATCCGCAAAGGCGAGTTCATCACGCTGGTCGGCCCGAGCGGCTCGGGCAAGTCGGTGCTGCTCGATATCATTGGCGGGCTGACGCAGGCGACCGGCGGCAATGTCCAGCTCGACGGCAGGCGCATCACCAGGCCCGATCCAAAGACCGGCTATGTCTTCCAGCAATATGCGTTGTTTCCCTGGCGCACGGCGCTCGCCAACATCGAATATGCGCTGGAAGTGCGCGGCGTGGCCAAGGCCGAGCGTACCGCCACAGCCCGCCATCTGTTGGCGCTGTTCGGCCTTGCTGGTTTCGAGGACCGTTTTCCCAACCAGCTGTCCGGCGGCATGCAGCAGCGTGTGGCAATCGCGCGTGCGCTGGCCAGCAACCCGGAAGTGCTGCTGATGGATGAGCCGTTCGCGGCGCTCGACCAGCAGACGCGTGAACTGCTGCAAGGCGAGCTGCTGCGGATCTG
Source organism: Mesorhizobium sp. M0239 (assembly GCF_040321815.1). Taxonomy (NCBI): domain Bacteria; kingdom Pseudomonadati; phylum Pseudomonadota; class Alphaproteobacteria; order Hyphomicrobiales; family Phyllobacteriaceae; genus Mesorhizobium; species Mesorhizobium sp. M0239. Next base: position 32,652 of record NZ_JAMYSG010000029.1, on the reverse strand, counting down.
GGGCAAGATCAACACGACTGTCATTTTCGTCACCCACTCGATCGACGAGGCGATCTTCCTCGCCGATCGCGTGGTGGTGATGACGGCGCGGCCGGGCGCGGTGAAGGAGATCATCGATATCGACCTGCCACGGCCGCGCGACGGCGACATCCGCGCCAGCGCCGAATTCAACGCCTATCGCGCCCGCGTCTGGGACGTGCTGCGCGACGAGGTCAACAAGGCGCAGAAGGACTGGACCCTGTCGCCAGCCTTCAGTCACTGAGGAGCTGGACCAATGGCCTATCTGACCGAGAAGTTTGGCTCCGCTGGAGCGCTCCACCTGTTTGCCGGCGCTGGCGAAACGGTCGCCGTCGCTAGGGTCCCGGCCATCAAGGCCAGCGCCAAGAACCGGAGCAAGAAAGCGAGCCACGGCACGTTCCTCTATGGCTTGCCGCTGCTCGGCCTGTTCTTCCTGCTGTGGGAGATCGCGCCCCGGCTCGGCTGGCTGAACCGGATCTTCTTTCCGCCGCTGAGCGAGGTGCTGGTCGCCTGGTGGGCGCTGCTCGCCTCGGGCGTGCTGATCGAGCATATCGGCATAAGCCTGCAGCGCGCTGCGATCGGCTTCGCACTCGGCGTGGTGGTGGCCATCCCGCTCGGTCTGTTGATGGGGCGCTATTGGCTGTTCGAGAAGGTTTCCGACCTTCTGGTGCAGACGCTGCGCAACACATCGCAATTCGCACTGCTGCCGGTGTTCATCCTTTTGCTCGGCATTGGTGAGGAATCGAAGGTGGCGATCACCTTCTACTCCTCGGTTTTCTTTCTCCTCGTCAACACGATCAGCGGCGTCAAGTCGGTGGATCCGCTGCTGATCAAGGCGGCGCGCTCGATGGGCACGTCCGACTTCGATCTGTTCCGGAAAGTCATCCTGCCGGCCAGCATTCCCTCGATCGTCGCCGGCGCGCGGCTGGCGGTGAAATCCTCGCTGTTCGCGGTCATTGGCGCCGAGATGCTGGCGGCCAAATCCGGCCTCGGTTTCCTCATCCAGAACTCGCAGCTGATGATGGAAACGGCCGACATGTATGCCGGCATCCTGACGCTGACCGTCATCGGCCTGACCGTCAACTACCTGCTTGTCTGGTTCGAGCGCTGGGCGACAGCCTGGAAAGGCCAGTCCGAGACCTCGCTCATCTGAGCCGTCCATTCATTCCAATCAGGAAGGATTTTTCCCATGCCCAGCATTCCATTCGATGCACTTCGCCGACTGCTCCTGAAGGGCGCCATTGCCGTCGTCATCGGCCTTGGCGGCATGCCTGCCTTCGCCCAGGACAAGCCGGAAATCATCCGCATCGGCAGTACCGCGCCGGGGCATCTCAAATTCATCCTCGCCCAGAAGGACGGCTGGTGGGAGAAGGAATTCGCCAAGGACGGCATCAAGGTCGAACTGGTGACTTTCAATGGCGGTTCGGAGGCGACGACAGCGTTGGCCACCGGCGCGATCGAATTCACCTATACCGGCAACAATCCAGCGCTGCGCGTTGCGGCGTCCGGCGCCGACATCAAGCTGATCGGCCTGTCGAGCTATGTGAAGGCTGGCGGTTCCTACATCGTCGTCAAGACCGACTCGCCGCTGAGGACACTGCAGGATCTCAAGGGTAAGAAGGTCGCCTATTTGACCGGCACGGTGCGGCATTCGAATTTCAGCAAGGCGCTGAACAGCGTCGGCCTGACCACCAATGATGTCGAAGGTCTGAACCTGCCTTTCGAGGCATCCGGCCCGGCGCTGCTGCGCGGCGATATCGACGCCATTGTCGAGACTGATTCGACGGCGGCCAAGCTGGTCGACACCGGCGAGGCGCGCGTCCTGTTCGACACCAGCACCCATCCGGAATGGAACGTGCCCAACGTCATCTCGGTCAACGGCGCCTTCGCGGCGAAATATCCCGATCTGGTCAAGCGGCTGCTGAAGGTCGATATCGAGATTTCGCGCTGGGCCGACGCCCATCCGGACCAGACGATCAAGACCTTTGTCGAGGCGACCAAGTCGTCGGAAAAATCCGTCCGCAAGACCTATGCCGACGGGGTGTTCCATCAGGATCCGAAACTCACGGACGACGCGATCGCCGCCTTGCAGGGCGAGGAGAAATTCATGGCCAGCGCCGGGCTCCTGAAGGGCTCGATCGACTATGGCAAATGGGTCGACAAGAGCTTTGTCGATGGCGCCGCGGCTGAGGTCGCTGCCGTCCAATAGGCCCGGAAAGATCGAGTTGGCGGCGCTTTGCGGCGCCGCCTCGTACAGGTCAAATCTCCGGAATGTTCTCCTTGAAGATCACCTGCAGCCTTGGCTGGTGCAATTCGTAGGGCAGCCCCCGGACCGCATGGATCAGGGTGTTGAGCGCTTCGCGGGCCTCGACGCGCGGGTTCTGGTCGATGACCGCGTCGAGCGTGCCGTCGAGCAGAAGGTCCTTGGTGCCGTCCGTCACTTCGTGGCCGAGGAAGACCATGGATTGGGCGCGGCCGCGCTCCTTGAGCGCGCGGGCGATGCCGGTGTTGCCGGCGCCGACATTGTAGATCGCGGCAAGGTCGGGGTGCCGCTCCAGCAGGGCCGATGCCTCCGAATAGGCCTTCTCGCGGTCGTCGAGCATTTCGCGCATCTCGACGATCTGCAGACTGGGCGATTCCTCCGTCAGGATATGGCGGAACCCCATCTCGCGTTCTTCGTGGCCGCGATAAGACAGCGAGCCGGCGAACAGCGCCACCTTGCCCGGACGCCCCGATCCCATGAAGCGGTTGAGCAGATAGCCGGCCAGCCGCCCGGCGGCGCGGTTGTCGATGCCGATATAGGCGACCCTGGGCACATGCAGGATGTCGGAGGCGATGGTCACCACCTTGATGTCGTTGGCCGACAGGGAGCGGATTGCTTCGCGCACCGTCGGATGGTCGAGCGCGATGACGCCGACGCCTTGCGTCTGTCCGCGTAGATCCTGCAACAGGCGAGCGAGCCGGTCAGGATTGAAGCCCTCGATGGTGGCGATATGGACATCGAGGTCGGGCCGCGCCAGAGCCTGTGCCTCGATCTGGCGGTGCAGCATCTTGATGAAGGAATTGGTGCCGGCCGGCAGGGCGAAGTCGAGCCGGATGACCTCGCCGGGCGAGGGTCGTGGCGGCGCGCCGTTCGGACCTTCGGCGATGTAGCCGAGGCGCTGCGCCATTTCGAGCACGATTTCCCGCGTGCGCGCCCGCACGCCGGGTCGGTTGTTGAGCACTCGGTCGACGGTGGCGGCCGAGACGCCGGCTTCCCGGGCTATGTCAGTCAGGGTGGAACGCACCGTCTTTCATCTCCTGCATGCGTCGGATCGGCTGGTGACGGCTTCCCCGCCATCCGCGATTCTGATGGGAAATGATGTATCCGCCCTTGGCCGATGTGCAAGCCGCCGCGCTAAATCAAATGGTCCGGCAGGGCTGCGCGGGGCAGGGAAGGGCCGGGCGCCCTCAAAATGAGGCATCCTGCGTGACGTATGGGTCCCGTTTTTGTGCATTTCCTTGCCCTGTTGCAATATTATGAGGTGTTTTGATTATTTATGATGTTGACAGCCTTGCCATGCTGCCGTCAATATCCCTCATAAGGGTCGTGGAGGAAACGTGGCCCTGAGGGAGGAGTTTCAATGTCTGACTTGATCCGCATCTCGCGGCGCCGGCTGCTGGCATCCGGAGGAAAGGCGGCTGTGATCATGACCGCCGCTGGTATCGCACCCCAATTCATTCGTCCCGGTCGCGCCTATGCGGCCGACGCGCTGGCGCCCGGCATGATCGGCGGCCCGACGGGCTTCGAAGGGGCCGAGCGCTACCAGTATGGCGCCGACACGCCGGAAGGCCGTGCCATCGAGGCAGCCAAGGCGCTGAAGGGCGCCGGCAAGGCGCCGGCCAAGATCGTGCTCGGCCTGTCCGACGGCTCGATCGGCCAGCTCACGCAGCCGTTCCCGGCCGGTGCGCCGTCGATCAAGGAACTGTGGGAAAAGGAAACCGGCATCGCGATCGAAATCGTCGGTTTGCCGAACGGCCAGGAATTCACCAAGACGATGCAGGACATCTCCACCAAGGGTGGGGCCTACGACATCTACTCGACAGAATGGAACCGTCTTGGCGACCTCGCCGAAACCGGCGGCATCGCCAAGCTCGACGACTTCGTCGCGCAGTACAAGCCCGAGTGGGACGATCCGGTGACCGGTTATGTCAATGGCGCCAAGGGCGTGTCGCTGCTCAACAAATATCGCGGCTCGAACTATGGCGTGTCGCTGGACGGCGACTTCCAGACCTGGGTCTACCGCACCGACCTGTTCGGCGACGAAGCCGAGAAGAAGGCCTTCAAGGACAAATACGGCTACGATCTGGCGCCGCCGAAGACCTGGAAGCAGCATGGCGATATCGCCGCCTTCTTCCAGCGTCCCGACAAGGGTCTATTCGGCTCGACCGACCTGCGCAACCAGGGCTGGGGCTACACGAACTGGTACCAGCGCTATGTCTCGATGGCTTCGCCCAACCAATTCCTGTTTGGCGATGACGGCAAGCCTATGATCAATTCGGAACAAGGCATCGCGGCGACCAACGAATATGTCGCTTCGCTCGCGCATCATTCGCCGGATGCGATCTCCTGGGGCTGGCCGGAGCAATACGGCAACTTCGCCAAGGGCGGTGCGGCGATGACCTGCGCCTTCTCCAACCTGCCGAAATTCCTCGACAATGCCGGCAACAAGGATTCAGCCGTCACCGGCAAGATCGGCTCGATGCTGCCGCCCGGCCGCGAGATCGACGGCAAGCTGATCAGCCGTTCCGTGCTGTGGTTCTCGCTGACCGGCATGGTCTCGTCGCAGTCGAAAAACCAGGAGGTCGCCTATCTCCTGCTGCAATGGCTGGGCTCGGCCCGTATCTACGCATGGATGAGCGCCAACCCCGGCGGTTACCTGGACCCGTTCCGGCTTTCGGACTTCTCCGATCCGCTGGTGCGCCAGACCTATCATGCCTACCACATGGACGTCGTGCGCGAGACGGTCGCCCGCACCGTGCCAACCATCAATTATCCCGGCGCCACAGCCTTCCACAACGCGCTCGACGAGAATCTCATGGCGGCGCTGACCAAGGCAAAGACATCAGAGCAGGCGATGGCCGACACCGAGGCAGAGTGGAAGAAGATCGCCCGCCGCACCGGCGAGAACAAATTGCTTGAAGCCATCAAGACCAACAAGGAGGCCTGGCCGACAGTTCTCGATCCAATCGTCTGATCCTCCTCCCGGGATCGCACCGAAGGAGGGGAGGAGCTTGCTTCTCCCCTCCGCCCACAACGCCACCAGCAAAGCCGCCAGATGAAGCGTTCCGTTCCTTTCCTGATATTCCGCTATGCCGCGATCTTCGCCGCTATGGCGGTGACGCTGGTGCCGATCCTGTGGATGGTATCGATGGCCTTCAAGCCGATCGCCGAATGGTCGGCGACCGGCGCCGACCTGACCTGGTGGCCGAAGAACCCGACGCTCAGCAATTTCCGTTTCGTCTTCGGCGAGTCGACGAACAATTTGATCGTCGCGCTCGACCGTAACGCGCTGAAGCCGATCCTCGCATCGCTGCTGTCGGCGGTTTTCGGCACGGTGATCGCCATGTCGGCGGGCACTGCCGCGGCTTATGGGCTGTCGCGTTTCGGCTCCGGCCAGAACCTGCCGCTGGCGCTGATCCAGCTCCGGATCTTTCCGCCGATGGCGGTCATGATCCCGGTGATGATCATGTGGGCTTTCCTCAACTTCACCGACAGCTGGTGGGGCCTGGCGCTGATCTACGGCATCGTCACCTTGCCGTTCGCCTTCTGGCTGATGAAAACCTTCTTCGACGACATGCCGCGCGAGATCGAGGAGGCGGCGCTTGTCGAGGGCTGTTCGCGACTGCGCGTCTTCACTCGCATCACGTTGCCGATGATGCGCGCGCCGCTGGCAAGTGCCGCGCTCTTCGTCTTCATCCTCAACTGGTCGGACTATCTGATCGCGCTGCTTCTGACGACGCGCGAATGGGTGACCATCCCGGTCTACATGGCCTCGCTATCCTCCTCGATGACTGGGCAGCTCTATGGCGCCAAGGCGGCGCTTGGCCTGATCGCGGCCGTGCCGCCGGTCATCATGGGCATCGCCATCCAACGCCATCTGGTGCGCGGGTTGACGTTCGGGGCGCTCAAGCAATGAGCGCGGTGACTGTCATGACTTCCAAGGATGAGATGAAAGCCGTCGGAGCAAAGCCGGTTTCGCGCGATGAGGGCGCAAGGCTGGGCTTCCGGCTGACATTGCCTGCGCAGATCCTCGTGCTCTTCATCTCGGCCTTCCCGCTGTTGATGCAGCTCTACATCAGCGTCACCGACTGGTCGCCCCTGTCGGGCACCGGCTGGTGGAACGCTTGGTCGATGTGGAACAGCTTTGCCAACTACACCGATCTCGCCGTCGACACGCGCTTCTGGAGCGCGCTGAAGCGTACGGCCATCGTGATGATCGTCTGCGTGCCGGCGGAGTTCCTGCTCGGGCTGGCGCTGGCAACGCTGTTTGCCGACGATTTCCCGGGCAAGCGCATCTTCTATTCGATCCTGCTGATGCCGATGATGGTGGTGCCGGCGGTGGCCGGCTACATGTTCTTCATGCTGTTCCAGTCGGGCGGCCCGGTGAACGACATCTTGTCGTCGCTTACCGGATCTCCCGTCACCATCGCCTGGCTGTCGGATCCGACGCTGGCCCTGATCGCTGTCATGATCGCCGACATTTGGCAGTGGACGCCACTGATGTTCCTCATCCTGCTTGCCGGCCTGGTCGGCGTGCCGGAGGACCAGATCAAGGCGGCGACGCTGCTCGGCGCCAATCCGTGGCAGCGCTTCGTCACCATCGTGCTGCCGAAGATGAAGACGATCATCATCATCGCGCTGGCGATCCGGGTGATCGAGAACTTCAAGATCTTCGACACGCTCTACATCATGACCGGCGGCGGTCCAGGCGTCGCAACCGAAACCATCTCGGTCTACATCTACAAGCTCACCACGCAGGACCTGATCTGGGGCTATGTGGCGGCGATCGCGCTGGCCATTTTGGTCGTGCTGTCGATCGTCGCGGTGTTTGCCATGAAGCGCATGGCGCGGGCACGCGAGGTGGCGGCATGAGCGCCATTCACCTGCAGAACCTGGTGAAGAAATTCGGCGACTTCACCGCGCTGAAGACCATGGACCTGGCAATATCAGATGGCGAGTTCATGGCGCTGCTCGGTCCGTCGGGCTGCGGCAAGTCGACGACGATGAACATGATCGCCGGCATGGAAGAGCCGACCGGCGGCAAGATCCTGTTTGGCGAACGCGACATGGCCGGTGTGCCGATGGGCCGGCGCGGCGTCGGCTTCGTCTTCCAGAACTACGCCATCTTCACCCATATGACGGTGCGCCAGAACCTCGCCTACGGGCCGAGGATGCGAGGTGCGGCGAAGGCCGAGATCGACCGCCGTGTCGGTGCCATCGCCGAGATGCTGCAGCTGACGCCGCTGCTCGACCGCAAGGCCGACAGGCTGTCGGTCAACATATTGCAGCGGGTGGCGATCGGCCGCTCGGCGATCATGGAGCCGGCGATCTTCCTGCTCGACGAGCCGCTGTCCAATGTCGACGCCGCTTTCCGGGCCGTCATGCGCACCGAACTGAAGCAGCTGCAGCGGCAGTTCCGCCAGACCATGGTCTACGTCACCCACGACCAGCTCGAGGCGATGACCATGGCCGACCGCATCGCGGTCATGGATCATGGCGTGCTGCAGCAGGTCGGCACGCCGCTCGAGGTCTACAACGATCCAGCCAATGTCTTCGTCGCCCGCTTTATCGGTGCGCCGGGTATGAACCTGCTCAAGGGCAGGCCGGCGGAGAGCGATCGCGGACTGGTCGTCGATCTCGGACCGTTGGGCGTCACGCCGCCGCTGCCGGGCGAACTCGCAGCGGCCATGCGTGGTGCGCGCGGCGAGGTGCTTTACGGATTCCGGCCGGAACAGGCGACGTTGGTGCAGAATGGGCAGGGCCTCGCAATGCCGGTGACCTTCGTCGAACGGATCGGTGCGCGCACCATCGTTCATCTCGGCCAGGGCGAGGCGGCTGTGAAAACGGTGTTCGACAATGATGTCGGACTGGCTATCGGCGACACCGCTGTCATTGCCCCCACTACGTCGTCGGTGCGCGTCTTCGACGCCGCTACCGGCCTTGCGATAAAGGCAGGTTGAGATGGCCGATATCGTCTTTCGCAATGTGACCAAACGCTACGGCAATATACTTGCCGTCGACGACGCCTCGTTCACCGTCAACGACAATGAGTTCTTCTGCTTCTTCGGACCGCCGCTGTCAGGCAAGTCGACCATTCTGCGCCTGGTGCTCGGGCTGGAGACACCTGACACCGGTGAAGTCCTGATCGGAGGCAGGCCGGTCAACGCGATGTCGCCGGCCGAGCGCAACGTGGCGATGGTGTTCCAGAACCTGGCGCTGTTTCCGCATATGAGCGCGCTCGAAAATGTCCGCTTTCCCCTGGTCGAACGCCGGGTCGCCGAGGCCGAGATCAAGTGGCGGGTCACGGACGTCGCGGCGAAGCTGCATATCGGCCATATCCTGCACAAGCCGCCGGGACAGCTTTCGGGCGGGGAGCGGCAGCGCGTGGCGATCGCGCGGGCTCTGGTGCGCGATCCCAATGCCTATCTGATGGATGATCCGATCTCGGCGCTAGACGCCAGGCTGCGCGAGGAAACGCGCGTCGAGCTGAAGCGCATCCAGCGCGAACTCGGCAAGACGCTGATCTATGTCACGCATGACCAGGAAGAGGCGATGTCGGTCGCCGACCGCATCGCCATCCTGGAGGACGGCAAGATCAGGCAGATCGGCACGCCGGCAGAGATCTACGACCGCCCGGCCAGCACGTATGTGGCAAGGCTGCTTGGCTCGCCGATGATGAACATTCTCAGATCGGCGCGCAGCGAGGGCGGTGTCGAAGCGGCTGAAGGGACGATCCGCATCGAAGACAAGACAGCGCCCGCCGACGCCGTGGAGATCGGCCTGAGGCCGGAAGACATCAAGGTTAGACCGTGGGCGGATGGGGGCCAGGGCCGCCCGGCGCGAGTGTTCGAGGTCGAGCCGCTTGGCGGCTATACCGTGGTGACGCTCGCTGCCGGGCAGGCGCGGCTAAAGGCATTGCTGCGCGGCCAGCCCGACGTCCGGCCGGATGCCATGGTGGCGATATCCTGCGAGCCGGCCAGAGTGCATTATTTCGAACAGAGCGGCGGGGCGTTGGCACGATGACGGCCGCCACAAGGAAAGAGTTTCGGGAGGAAGAGATGGCAAACAAGGGCTTCGAGCCGGACGTGAAGGTCCGCACGAAGGAATACAGGATCGGCTGCGTCGGCGCCGGCATGATCATGGCCGAGTGCCATCTCGCCGCCTACAAGGAAGCTGGATTCCCGGTGGTGGCGATCGCCTCGCGCACCAGGGCCAGCGCCGAGAAGGTGGCGACGCGCTGGAGCATCCCCACGGTCCACGACACGCCCGAAAAACTGATCGAGGACGAGAATGTCGAGATCATCGATCTTGCCTTCCCGCCCGACCTGCAGCCGGCGCTGATCCGTCACGCGCTGAAGCAGAAGCACATCAAGGCGATCCTGGCGCAGAAGCCGTTGGCCTTGTCGGTCGACGAAGCGGTCAAGCTGCGTGACGAGGCGGCCAAGGCCGGCAAGATCCTCTCGGTCAATCAGAACATGCGCTACGACCAGTCGATGCGCGTCTTGAAGCAGATCATCGACAGCGGCGCGCTGGGCGAGATCATCTTCGCCCAGATCGACATGCACGCCATCCCCCACTGGCAAAGCTTCCTCGAGGATTACGACCGGCTGACGCTGGCCAATATGAGCGTGCATCATCTCGATGCGCTGCGCTTCCTGTTCGGTGACCCCTCAGAGATCACCACGCTGACGCGGAAGGATCCGCGCACGACATTCGACCATTCCGACGGCATCACCGTGTCGACGCTGCGCTTCCCGTCCGGCGTGCTCGCCGTGTCGCTGGAGGATGTCTGGTCCGGTCCGCACCAGGATGGCTACAAGGACGACCAGCACATCAACTGGCGCGTCGACGGCACCAAGGGCGTCGCGAAGGGCACCATCGGCTGGCCGACGGGCGCGGCCTCGACGCTGACCTATGCCTCGACCGAGACGACCGGCGGCGAATGGGTCAGCCCGAGTTGGGACACGATGTGGTTCCCGCATGCCTTTATCGGCGTGATGGAGCAGCTCCAGCATGCGGTGAAGACCGGCACGCCGCCGGCGCTGTCGGTGGCCGACAACGTCAAGACCATGGCGCTGGTCGAGGCGGGCTATCGCTCGATCGACGAGGGCCGCACTGTCAAGCTTTCCGAAATCGCTATCTGATCACCGCCACTGAAACACCAGACAACTGAATCGCTTACAGGGAGGAATTCACACCATGATGCAGGCAGGTATTTTCACGGGCTATTTCCCATACGGCCTCGAAGAGACGGCGAAGAAAATTCGCGGCCACGGTTTCAACACCGTGCAGCTCGACCTTCATTTCAAGGATATCGACCTGTCGGCCGGCCAGATCACCAAGGATAAGGCCAAGAAGGTTCGCGACACGTTCCGTGCCCACGACCTGCCGATCTGCTGCATCTCGGGCTACACCAATGTCATTCATCCCGACCTCGCGCACCGCAAGGCGAATGTCGATCGGCTGAAGGAAATCATCCGCAACGCCCGCCAGCTCGGCAGTCCTTACGTGATCTCGGAGACCGGTACCTACAACACCGAGAGCGAGTGGATGAGCGATCCCAAGAACAAGTCCGAAGAGGGTTTTGAGATGTGCCGCAAGGTGATCTCCGAACTGGCGCAGGAAGCCTATGACCACGGCTCAATGTTCCTGCTCGAAACCTACGTCAACAATGTCGTCGGCTCGGTCGAGGAAACGGTGAGGATGTTCGCGCAGGTCGACCATCCGGGCCTCGGCCTGCTGATGGATCCGACCAACTACTTCGAAAGCCACAACATCGACCAGATGGACAAGGTGCTGAACCAGGTGTTCGACACGCTGGCCGACAAGGTCAAAATCGCGCATGCCAAGGATGTCGCACGAGCCGGCGACGACAAGAGCGAGAAGCATGCGGACATCGGCGATGACGACGCGCTGGCCTCGCACACCTTCCGCGGCGTTGGCGAGATGGTCCTCAACGCGCCGGGCACCGGCTCGCTGAACTACGACCTCTATCTGCAGCGCCTGTCGCAGAAGAACCCGAACATCCCGGTGATCATCGAACACCTTTCGGAAGACGACGTGCCGAGGGCCAAGAAATTTCTCGACGACAAGTTCCGCGCCAACGGTCTCTGACCGGCTGTGCGCCGCCCTTTGCCGGCGGTGCATCCGGCTTGGAAGCAACAACAAGGGAGGAATTGCAGTGTTGAAATTCGGATTGAAACTGGCGGCGGCCGCGACTGTGTTCGCGGGAATCGCATTCGCCTCGCCGGCAATGGCGCAGGAAGGCCAGAAGACCTTCTACCTGCTGTCGCATGGCGGCCCATCGGATGCGTTCTGGCTGGACTGGAATGCCGGCGCGACCAAGGCCTGCGACCAGCTCAAGGTGACCTGCAAGATCTCCTTCAGCGGCGGCGACATGGCGGCGCAGAAGGAGGCCTTCAATTCCGCGCTTGCGGCCAAGCCCGACGGCATCGCCACCACCTCGGCCCAGCCAGGCTTGTGGACGGAAGAGGTGAAGGCGGCCAAGGCGGCCGGCATCCCGATCGTGTTCTTCAACACAGACGATCCGGCGACCGGACGGCAGGCCTATGTCGGCGCCGATCTCAAGGAGGCGGGCGTCATCTGGGCCAAGTATCTTGTCGACCACAAGATGGTGAAGCAGGGCGACAAGGTGTTCCTGCCGGTGGAAGTGCCTGGCGCCAGCTATCAGCAGCTCGAGACCGAAGGCATCGCCAGCGTCTTCGATCCGTTGGGGATCAAATATGATGTGGTCGATTGCGGCACCGACCCGGCCGGCATCATTGCCAAGATGACCGACTATATGGTGGCCAACAATCCGCCGGCGATCATCGCGCTCGGCGATTCCGTCGCGGCCAGCGTCAAGCGGGTGTTCGACGGCGCAGGCGTGCCGGCCGGCAAGATCCCGGTCGTCGGCTGGGGCAATTCGAAGGAAACCGCGGAGGCCGTTAAGTCCGGCTTTATCAACGCGGCGGCCTGGCAGTTCCCGTCTGCACAGGGCTTCATGCCGGTGGCGCTTCTCGGGCTCGCCGCGTCGGGCGAACCGATCGGCTATGACATCCATACTTTCAGCCTTTACGACGCCTCAAGCGTCGAACCGATCCTGAAACTCTACGACACGAAGTGAAAACCGGTGCCCGCGGCGCAGGCCGCGGGCACCACTTCAAAGCATGGTTCAAGCAGTCATGATGATCGCCGCAGAAGACGAAATGCCTGTCGGGAAACGCAGATCGAGCCTTATACGCTCGCCGCAATTCTCCTCGCTCGTCATCCTCATTGTCCTGCTCGCGATTTTCGCCATCGCCGATGCCAATTTCCTGTCGCCGCTCAACATCTCCAACATGATGGCGTTCCTGCCTGAGCTCGGCATCATCGCGCTCGGCATGACGTTGCTGTTGACGGCGGGTGAGTTCGACCTGTCGATCGGCGCCGTGTTCGGGTTGGCGCCGGTCGTCGTCATGCTCCTGGTGCAGAATGGCGGCGTGGATATCGGTGTCGCCCTTCTGGCCGGGCTTCTGCTGTGCATCGCCATAGGCGCCATCAACGGGCTGATCGTCACCAAGATCGGCATCTCCTCCTTCCTGGTCACGCTGTCGATGCTGCTCGTGGTGCGCGGGGCGGCGCTCTACATCACGCAGGGCTTTCCGCTGAAATCCTGGGACCAGCCAGGCTTTTTCGTCACGCTGCTGGCCGGCAGCTTCAATGTCGGGTCGTTCCGGTTCTACACCTCGCTGTGGTGGTTCATCGGTCTCTCGCTGCTGGCGATCTACGTGCTGCGCTATGCCAAGCTCGGCAACTGGATCAGCGCCATCGGCTCCAACCGGAACGCGGCGGTGGCGCGCGGCGTGCCGGCGGACGCCGTCAAGGTGTGGCTGTTCATCCTGACTTCGGTCCTTGCGGGACTGGCCGGCATGATCAGCGCCTTCCGCATCTCGGCCGCCTCACCGGTGGCCGGCACCGGCTACGAGCTCGAAGTGATCGCCATGGTGGTGGTCGGCGGCACGGCGCTGACCGGCGGACGCGGCACGATCCTCGGCACCATCGTCGGCGCGCTGATGCTGCGCGCGATCCGCAACGGCATCGTGCTGATCGGCGTGCCGGGCCTCGCCTACAACATCTTCGTGGGCCTCATCATCCTCGCCATGCTCATCCTGCACGCTTTGCTGCAGAAGAACGCCGCAAGGGGCTGACGATGGAAGTGCTTCGGCTGCAGAATCTGCAAAAATCCTTCGGCAGCGTTCGGGCGCTGAAGAATGCGTCCTTTGCCCTCAACGAAGGCGAGGTGGTGGCCTTGCTCGGAGACAATGGCGCCGGCAAATCGACGCTGATCAAGGCGATCTCGGGCGTGTTTCCAGCCGATCGGGGCGACATCTATGTGCGCGGCGAAAAGGTCTCGATCCGCTCGACGCGCGATGCGATGGACCTCGGCATCGAGACCATCCACCAGGATACGTCTCTGGCGCCGGATCTCAGCATTGCGCGCAATCTTTTCCTTGGGCGCGAACCGGTCAAGCTGAAATGGCTGGGCGTGTTCGCGCCGCTCGATTTCGCCAAATTGCGCGACGCGGCGTCGGCGCTGTTGAAGCGCGTCGGCATCTCGAAAAAACTCAACGCCGATGCGCTGGTCTCTACGCTGTCGGGTGGCGAGCGGCAGTCGATCGCGATTTCTCGCGCCATGCAGTTCGCCGCCAAGGTCATCATCCTCGACGAACCGACCAACAATCTCGGCGTCGAGGAAACCCACGGCGTGCTGCGCTTCGTCAAGGAGGTGCGTGAGGCCGGTCATTCCGTGCTCTTGATCACCCACAACATCCACCACGTGTTCCAGGTTGCCGACCGCATCATCGTCATGCGCCGCGGCGAGATCGTCGCCGAGCAGACGGTTGCCGATACCGATCTTCTGACCGTGGAAAGCATCATCACCGGCGCCGACATGTCGGCCCTGCTGAAAGAGACGAGAGCGAAGTGAAGAAGTTGGCCGTCACATGGTAGAACTCTATGGCAAGACGCTTTCGCGCCGGCAGGTATCGGAACGTTCGGGCATGCTGTCGCAATTTGCCGGCGTGCGGCTGATGACGCTTGCCGACGGGGTGGAACGCGGCATTCGCATGCTGGAGTTCCGCACCGGCTCGGGCATGCGTTTCACGGCGCTGGTCGACCGGGCGCTCGACATCGCCGATTGCGACTTCAAGGGACAGGCGATCGGCTGGCATTCGCCGAGCGGCTTTCGCAGCCCCGGCCTGCACGACTATGAGGGGGAGGGCGGGCTCGCCTGGGCACGCTCGTTTTCTGGGCTGCTTGTCACCTGCGGCCTCGACCACATATTGGGTCGGGAAGAAGTGCCGGCCGATAGCTACAACTACCCGGGAAAGAAGACCGTGATCCATTCGCTGCATGGCCGCGTCGGTACCATTCCGGCGCGGTTGACCGGTTATGGCGAGACCTGGGATGGCGACCGCTGCGTGCTTTGGGCCGAAGGCGTCGTTCAGCAATCGGCGGTGTTCGGCGAGGATCTGCACCTGCTGCGGCGCATCGAGGCCGATGTCGGCGGCAACGAGATCCGGCTGTCGGACCGCGTCGTCAATCACGGCTTCAACCGCACGCCGCATATGTATTTCTACCACGTCAACGTCAGCCATCCCTTGCTCGATGAGGGCTCGCGCTATCTGGCACCGATCCGCGATGTCGTCTGGGCCGGTCATGACGGCGAGCGTTACCAGGCGCAGAAGGTCGGCTACCGCACGATGCCGGCGCCACAGTCGGGTTTCAGCGAGCAGGTCTGGCAACATGAGATGGCGGCCGATGCCAATGGCGAGGTGCCTGTGGCTGTGGTCAACGATCGGCTCGGACTCGGCTTCGAAGTGGTGACGCGCAAGGACCAGCTGCCTTGCGCCTATCAATGGCAGAATTTCCAGGCAGGGCAGTATGCGCTGGGCATAGAGCCGTCGACACACCATGTCTTGGGCAATCTCGCGGCGCGCGAGCGAGGCGAGATGATCTGGCTGGAGCATGGCGAAAGCCGTTCTTACGATGCGGTGTTCCGGGTGCTCGACGGCGCCGGCGCGATCGCCGCGGCCGAAGAGAGGATCGCGTCGATCGCCAGGCAGCCGCAACAGGATTATCCTGTGCCGTCGGGCAATTTTCCGGGATTGGCGGACAGGGCATGATGCGAAACGAATGCTCCGGCTGGCGGGCCGGAAATCGGAGGTCGATGTGATGGAGAAAAAGCGCGACTACAGCCTGGTCGGGGAAAGCACGCGCACCGCGATCGAGACCGGGCTGGCCTCGGCCGAGTGGTATCACACCGATGTGCCGCGCAAGGCGATGAAAGAGCTGATGCAACGCTCGGACGGGCCGGCGATCCGCGACACGATCATCTGGATCGTTGCCATATTGGGCTCTGCCGCCGGGATCGCCTGGTTCTGGGGCACGTGGTGGGTGGTGCCGTTCCTGCTCGTCTATGGCGTGCTCTACGGCTCGTCCAGCGACTCGCGCTGGCACGAGTGCGGCCACGGCACCGCCTTCCGCACGCGCTGGATGAACGATGCCGTCTACCAGATCGCCAGCTTCATGCTGATGCGCAACCCTGTGACCTGGCGCTGGAGCCATGCCCGCCATCACACCGACACGATCATCGTCGGCCGCGACGCCGAGATCGCGGTGATGCGTCCGCCGGACCTTCTGCGCGCCGCACTCGCCTTCACCGGCATTCTCGATTTCCGCTATTCGCTGCCGACGCTGGTGCGCAATGCGTTCGGCAGCATCTCGCCCGACGAGAAAAGCTTTATTCCCGAGATGGAGCTTCACAAGGTGGTCACAGCCGCGCGCTGGCATGTCGCTATCTATGTCGCGGCGATCGCGCTGGCGCTTTATCTGTGGTCGTTCCTGCCGCTGGTGCTTATCGGCCTGCCGCGCCTCTACGGCAGCTGGCACATGGTGCTGACCGGCCTGCTGCAGCATATCGGCCTGGCCGATAATGTCACCGACCACCGGCTGAACACGCGCACCGTCTACATGAACCCGATCAGCCGCTTCATCTACTGGAACATGAACTACCATGTCGAACATCACATGTTCCCGATGGTGCCGTATCACGCGCTGCCGAGGCTGCATGAATTGATCAAGCATGATCTGCCCGCGCCGAACCCTTCGATGTGGCATGCCTATCGCGAGGTCTGGCCGGTGCTGCTGAAGCAGCTTCAGTACGAGGACTATTTCCTCAAGCGCGAGCTGCCGCCGACGGCGCGGCCGTATCGGGACGAGTTTCATGCGCTGACCGTTCCGGCGGCGGCGGAATAGGGGAGAGGCAGATGGCCGACTGGGTTGAAGCGTGCGGCGTCGACGATGTCGAGGAAGAGGATGTCATCCGCTTCGATCATGGCGGCCGTACCTTCGCCATCTATCGCAGTCCCGATGACGAGTACTTCGCCACCGACGGATACTGCACGCATGAGAAGGCGCATTTGGCCGATGGGCTGGTGATGGACGACATCATCGAATGCCCCAAGCACAATGGCCGCTTCAACTACAAGACGGGTGTGGCCCGAGGCGCACCGGTATGCGTCAATCTCGCCACCTATCCGGTGAAGGTCGAGGCTGGCAAAGTGATGATCCAGATCGGCTGACCTGCCGCCGAATGCAACTGAGGGAACCCATTTGATGAGCCGAAAAAGACCGACGGTGGCGGATTTGCGCGCCATGAAGGGCAAGCGACAGCTGACCATGCTGCGCGTGCTGACGATGGACGAGGCCGAGGCCGCCGAGCGCGCCGGGGTCGACATCGTCTCGGTGCCGCCCGAACTGGTGCTCAACCCGCAATTTCGGGACGCCGCACCCAGCCTGTTCACCATGCCGGGCGACAATTTCTACGAGATCGGCACGGCGGACGATTTCGTGCGCTGGGCCTTCCGGCTCTACAAGGCCGGCGCCGACGCGGTCTATTGCAGCGCCGGCTACGCTACGATCAAGCGGATGGCCGATGACAATATCCCGGTGATCGGCCATGTCGGGCTGATCCCGTCACGGGCCACCTGGACCGGCGGCTTCAAGGCGGTTGGCAAGACCGCCGATACCGCCATGGAGGTCTTCGCGGCGGTGAAACAACTGGAGGCCGCAGGCGCCATCGGCGCCGAGATCGAGGTCGTGCCGATCGAGGTGGCCAAGGCGATCTCGGAACGCACATCGTTGATCATGCTGTCGATGGGGGCGGGCATTGGCTGCGACGCGCAGTATCTGTTCGCCGACGACATCCTCGGCCAGAACCGTGGCCACATGCCCCGCCACTCCAAGGTCTATCGCAATTTTGCCGCCGAATATGATCGTTTGCAAGCCGAGCGCATCGCCGCGTTCTCGGAGTATGTCGCCGATGTCAACAGTCTGGCCTATCCCGAAGACAAGCATGTGGTGCATATGGATCCGGCTGAACTCAGCCTGTTCATGAAGAGGGTCGACGGGGCGTGAAATCTCAAGGCAATGATGCGACGGACGACGCCGCGCCGGTTCATATTCTTACGCTTTCTTGCGAGGACCAGCCGGGGATCGTCGCCGCGGTCACGGCGGAGCTTGCCGCGAACGGCGCCAACATCGCCGAAAGCAGCCAGTTCTGGGACCGGCAGACCAATCGCTTTTTCATGCGGATCGCCTTCATCAGCCCGCCAGGCTCGACCAGGGACAGTCTGGAACGGGCCTTGAAATCAAGTGTCGACCGGTTCGGCATGAAGACCGCGCTCGTCGATCAGGGGCGCCGCCCGAAGATCATCGTCATGGTCTCCAGGTTCGACCACGCGCTTCTGCATCTGCTGTACCAGATCAGGGTCGGCTGGCTGAACGCGGAGGTTGCCGCCGTCGTCTCCAACCACGAGGATGCCCGCCGCTTCGCCGAGCTGGAGGGCATTCCCTACCACCATTGGCCGACCACCAGGGAGAACAAGGCCGAGCAGGAACAGAAGCTGCTGGACCTGGTGCAGCAAACAGGGGCCGAACTGGTCATCCTGGCGCGCTACATGCAGGTGTTCTCGAAAAGCCTGTCGGACCGGCTGTTCGGACGGGCGATCAACATCCACCATTCCTTCCTGCCGAGCTTCAAGGGCGCCAAGCCTTATCACCAGGCCTTCGACCGCGGCGTCAAGCTGATCGGTGCGACGGCGCATTACGTCACCTCCGACCTCGACGAGGGCCCGATCATCGATCAGGAGACCGAACGCGTCACCCATGCGATGAGCGCCGAGGATTTCGTCGCCGTCGGGCGCGACATCGAAAGCCGGGTGCTGGCGCGCGCGGTCAAGCTGCATCTCGAAGCCCGCGTCATGCTCAACGGCCACAAGACCGTCGTCTTCTGAGAAGCCGCGTCAGGCCGGCCAATTTCCACCGGCGAGCGCGGCGTAGAGCGCCTCGGCGTCGATGCCGAGCGGCCGGTCCTCCTTCAGAGCAGGGACCAGCGCGCGGATCGCCGTGTGAATTGCGGTGGTGCGTGGCGCTGGCGTGAAACCGTCGCGCAGGTCGACCGCTTGTGCGGCCGCCATCAGCTCGAAAGCGATCAGGCGGCGCCATAGCGCGATCATCCCGGCGCATTTCGCAACCGCCAGAGGTGTCTGCGTGGCGTGATCCTCGACGCCCTCCGAAACCGGAAGAAAGTCGAGCATCACCGGATTGGCCTTGTGGCGGATGGCGGCCAGGATCGAGGTCACTGTCTTCTGTAGCGGCACGAAGCCGGCCGAGGCGCCGCCGACCGGCGACAGATATTTCGGCAGGCCATTGCGGCCCGAACCGGTGAGCTGGATGAAGCGCGCGGCACTGGCCGCGGCACATTGGGCGATCGCCAGGCCGAGCGTCTCAAAGGCGAGCGCCAGTGCGGCGGTGTGGAAATTGCCGGTCGACAGCACCAGCTCATCATCGCCCAGCACCAGCGGGTTGTCGGCGGCGGCGTTGAGTTCGATCTCGACAGCCTGTCTCGCCTGACCGATCGCCTCGATCAGCGCGCCATGGATCGACGGCATGCAGCGGATCGACAGCGGGTCCTGCAAGGTGGTCGGCACCAGCGCCTCGTCGCGGACGAGCAGATCGTGCAGCACCTTGGCTGCTTCCTGCTGGCCGGCCGCCGGGCGCGCCATATGCAGGCGCGGATCGAGGATGGTGCGGTTGGCACCAAAACCTTCCATGGTCAGCGCCCCGGCCTGCTGTTGCTGGGCAAGGGCGGACAGCGCATCCGTCACCGCAAGCGCGCCGCTGCCGGCGGATACCGCCGAAGCGTTGATCAGCGACAGCCCGTCCTTGGGCGCCAGGCTGATAGGGGCGAGGCGCGCCATCATCAACGCCTTGGCTGCCGGCATGCGACGGCCCTGATAGTCGGCTTCGCCTTCGCCGGTGAGCATGCGGGCGAGTGCCGTCATCAGCACCAGGTCGCCGGCGCCGATCGAGCCGAGCGACGGCATGACGGGATGGACGCCGGCATTGAGCGCGTCGACCAAAGCGACGAAGACGAAGGGCGAAAGGCCGGAGCCGCCAACCGACAGCATCGCGGCGCGGGCAAGCATAGTAGCGCGCACGGCTTCGACCGGCAGCGCTTCGCCGACCGCGCCGTTGCGTCCCTCCAGCAATTGGCGCTGGAAAGCGCTGGCGTCGCCCTCTACAGCAGTGCCGAGATTGGCGCCGAGCCCGGTGTTGAGGCCATAGATCTGCTGGCCGGACGCGGCGGCCTGGTCAAGCACTTTTCGCGCCTTCTCCAGCCTGCCGATGACATCAGGTCCGATTTCCACCTTGCGCGCTTCGCGGGCGACCGCAGCGACATCGCCAATGCCGACGCCGGTTCCGGCGAGGACGAGCGCGCTCATGCGAAGCGCAGCCTCTGGCCGATACCTTGCACTTGCGCCTTGGCCAGCATCGCCTTGCCCAGTGCAATGTCGGACAGCGACAGGCCGCGATGCCAGAACAGGATCGTTTCGTCGTCGCTTTCTCGCCCGACTTTCAGACCGGCGGCGATCTGGCCGAGCTCGGCATGCAGCGTCTTCTCGCTCAGCCGCCCGGTCTCGACATGGGCGCGCAGTGAGCCGAACTTGCCGCCCTTGCATTGGCCCCAATCGTCGACGACCATTTTCTGCATGATGTCGGTCAGCGACAGTTCGACCGCGCTCATCGTGCCATAGGGCACGACCAGCGCGCCGGGCTTGATCCATTCGGTCTTGAGCAGCGGTTGCGGCTCCGGCAGCCGCGAGGCTTCGACGACGATGTCGGCGCCCTCGATGCAGCTCTTCCAGTCGGCCACCGCCGTCACCGTCTTGCCGAGATCGGCGGAGAGTTTGGCGGCAAAACCGTCGCGGCTTTCCGGGCGACGCGAATGGACGCGGATTTCGTCGAAGTCGAAGAGATGGTCGAGCAGGCGCACATTCCAGTAGGCGGTGCCGCGCGCGCCGATATGTGCCAGCACTTTGGAATTCTTTCGCGCCAGATGCCTGGCGCCGATGGCGGTGACGGCGCCGGTGCGCATGTCGGTGATGACGGTGGCGTCGAGGATGGCGCGCGGCGTGCCGGTGCGCGGATCGAACAGATTGAGGATGCCGAATTCGGAAGGCAGCCCGTGCAGGTAATTGTCGACATAGTCGCCGACGATTTTCACGCCCGCCGTGTCGAGCGGCGCGACGTAGCCACGCAAGACATTGAAATGACCGTGGAAGGACGGGTCCGGTTCGAGATGGACGCGCGGCTCGATCACCGTCTGGCCGTTGCCTTGCGCCACCAGGCCAGCCTCGACGGCAGCAATGATTTCGCCATCGGTCATGGCAAGGGCGTCGATGTCGAGGGCATTGAGGTAGTCGATATAGATGGGCTTCATGTTACGCGGACACTTTCCTCGGCCACCCCGTTCATCCCATAGCAGGCCGTGGCGGCACACGAAAGTTTGTTGCGACGTCTCTGGACGCGGCCGGTGAGATGCTGTTCAAACCGGTTCCGTCATGACTGCCATTCCCGAGACCGCAACCTTATCCGAAACGGCCACCAATGCGCGGCGCGTGGCGCTGATCGTCGCCATCGCCTTCTTCATGCAGTTGCTGGATTCGACGATCATCTCGACCTCGCTGCCGCAGATGGGCGCATCCTTCGGCGTGTCGCCGGTGGCAATGAGCATCGGCATCACCGTATACATGCTGACCATGGCGGTGTTCGTGCCGCTGTCGGGCTGGCTCGCCGACCGGTTCGGGGCGCGAAACATCTTCCTGCTGGCGATCGTCCTGTTCACCCTGGCTTCGCTCGCCTGCGGCCTCTCGCAAACCCTGACCCAGTTTGTCGCCGCCCGTGTCGTGCAAGGGCTCGGCAGCGCGCTGATGACGCCGGTCGGGCGGATTCTCGTCCTGCGCAATGCGTCGAAATCCGAATTGCTCAACGCCACGGCGCTGATCACCTGGCCAGCACTGTTTGCGCCGGTGGTCGGGCCGGTGCTCGGCGGCTTCATCACCACCTATCTGTCCTGGCACTGGAATTTCTTCATCAACATCCCGCTCGGCGTGATCGGGCTGTCGCTGGTCGCCCGCTTCATTCCGGGCGACCGTGAGGCTGACCCCAAGCCGCTCGACTGGCCGGGTTTTTTCCTGACATCGGCCGGACTTGCCCTGCTGCTCTATGGCCTTGAACGCATTGCTCATCCGGAGGACGGCGTGCTGCCGACAGCGCTGCTGATCGTTGCCGGCATCGTCATAGGCTGGCTGGCGGTACGGCATCTCCGGCGGGCGCCGCATCCGCTGCTCGATCTCTCCTCGTTCAATGTGCTGACCTTTGCCATCTCGACATTGGCCGCCGGCACCATTTTCCGGGTGGCGATCAACGCCACGCCGTTCCTGCTGCCACTGCTGTTCCAGGTCGGCTTTGGCCTCTCGCCCGTCGATGCCGGCTTGATGATCCTGGCCTATTTCCTCGGCAATCTTGGCATGAAGACGGTGACGACGCCAACGCTGCGGCGTTTCGGTTTCCGCTCGGTGATGGTCGTCAACGGCATCATCGCCTCGGTCTCGATCATGGCTTGCGGGGCGGTCTCGCCGCAGACGCCACAGGCGCTGGTGGTGGCGCTGATGCTGATTGCCGGCCTGACGCGCTCGATGCAGTTCACCGCGCTCAACACACTGGCCTTCGCCGACATCGATGCGGCGCAACGAAGCTCGGCGGCGACCCTGTCCTCGATGCTGCAGCAGGTGGCGATGCTGTTCGGCGTCGCGGTGGCGGCGGCGATCCTCAATTTGTCGCAGATCGTCAGGGATCGCCCCGCTCTCGACCTTCTGGATTTTCGAATCGCCTTCCTGGCGATCGGCGCCATCGGGCTGGTGGCGGCGTTGCGTTTTCTCGTGCTGCCGCCAAGTGCGGGCGCGGAGGTTTCCGGCCACTCGCCGGGAAATTGAGATCGATTTTTCCGCCTGATGCGGAGATAAATTCCGTCTCGTCCTTTCGCCGTAGTGCAGCGCTTTCGCGAGCGGCCGCAATGGCGCAACCAATTGCCAAAAGTGCAGGCCTTTCCATGCATTGCGCCAGCTTCGGCAATCGACGCGTCCACTCGGTGAATATCGCTGCCGGCCTGGGTTCCGAGCGCGGATTCATTTGACGAACCGGCGTTGGGCCGATTAGCGTTCTTTCCCAGGGATGGCAGCGCTGCCATCGGGGCAAACGCAGACATGAACACGATCGGCTGGCCGAATTTCAGGAGCCTGAATCAGGAAGGCATTGTCTTTGCCATCGCGGTGGTGCTGTTCGTTGCAGCGGCCATCGGCCTGCCGGGCTTCATCGACCCCAACAACCTTGTCGCCATTGTCCGCTCGGTGTCGGTGCTCGGCATTCTGGCCCTTGGCATGGCTGTCGTCATCATCGGCCGCGGCATCGACCTCTCCGCCGTCGCGATCATGGCGATGTCTGTCGCCTGGTATCTGCAACTTCTGAATTCGGGGACGCCGGACGGGCTGGCCTTCGCCTATGTGCTGGCTGGTGTGCTGGCCATCGGCCTGCTCAATGGCTTTCTCGTCGCCTATGCCGACGTGCCGGCGATCTTCGTGACGCTGGCGACAGGCTCCTTCGTCTTCGGCTATGTGCGCTCGCAACTGATCACGCAGGATGCCGTGCCGGTGCCGCAGGGCCATTGGGTCGAGCTGCTCGGCGGCCTGCGCTTCCTCGATGTTCCCATCGAGGTGTTCGTCTTCGCCGGCCTGGCATTCCTGTTCTTCCTGTTCCTGCGCTACACCAAATGGGGACGCTACATCTATTTCGCCGGCGACAATCCGGTGGCGGCGCGCAACATCGGCATTCCGGTGCGGCCGATGCTGGTGCTGCGCTATGTGCTTTCCGCCCTGGTCGCACTGGTCGCCGGCCTGCTGACGGCGGCGAGCCTGCATTCGATCAACACCCGGGTCGTCAACTCAACGCTGCTCTACGATATCGTGCTGGTGGCGGTGATCGGCGGCATCGGCCTGTCCGGCGGGCGCGGCGGGGTGCGCAACGTGCTGGTCGGTGCGGCACTGATCGGCATCCTGCTCAACGCCATGACCATCATCGACATTCCGCTGCTCTACCAGAACCTGATCAAGGCAGCGATCCTGCTCGGCGCCATCATCGTCGACGGCATCATCAATCCACGTGACGAGCAGACCGCCCAGCAAGGCGATATCTAAACCTACCGCGGACGGTTGGGGCCGGCCGTGAACAGCAACAGCAAAAATAGAGGATCTGACATGAAACTGATCAAGACACTTATGGCCGCCGCCACGGCGCTTGCCGTTACCACTTTCGTGGCGCCAACCTTTGCCGCCGATGATCCCGGCCCGGCCGCCTATGCGCAGGCGCTCAAGGGCAAGCGCGTCATGCTGGTGCCGCTGGCGATGGGCTTCGACCTGGCGCAGGGTTGGTCGCATTACCTGAAGACAGAAGTCGAGGCCTGGGGCGGCGTATTCGAGACGCGTGACCCGAACTGGGTCGTCGATGCCGGCGCGCAGGCGATCACCGACGCCATCTCGTCGGACACCAGGCCGGACGTGCTGATCATCCATGCGCCGGACCTCAACTCCTATTCCAAGCTGATGAAGAAGGCGCAGGCCGCGGGCACCTACGTGATACTGGTCGACAATCCGGCGAACTTCCCGGCTGATGCCTTTGTCGGCAGCGACTGGGACCGGCTCGGCCAGCTCGAGGCCGAAGCGGCGATCAAGGGCTGCGGCCCGAACTCGTCAAAGAAGATCGGCCTTGTGCAGGGTGACCAGGCCAACTCCTCCAGCCTCTATCAGTATGCCGGCATCATGAAGGTGCTGGACAAGAATCCCGACTTCAAGGTGGTGGCAAAGCCCGATTCAAACTGGGATGCGACGACCTCGCGCAACGTGACGACGACGATGCTGCAGCAGAACCCGGACATCTGCGCCATCATCGATTTCTGGGATGGTGACGCCACCGGCGCTTCCGCCGCGATCCGCGACGCCAAGCTCGACGGCAAGGTGTTCCTAGTCACCACGGGCGGCGGCGAAAAGGCGGCCGATTGCGACAAGCTGCAGGACGGCACCTATGGCGCCGTGGTGATGACCGATCTTGCTCGCCAGTCGGGCGACATGAACGCGATCATCAAGTTCCTGCTGCAGAGCGGCCAGCCGGCCGGCACCTCGCACACCTACATCTACACGCTGGAAAAGGCGACGACCAAGGCCGACCTGAAGCCCGACAGCTGCTGGGACCTGAAGGCGCTGCAGGCGCAAGCGGCTGCGAAATAAGCCGATCCTTGCCAACACCGATCAACGAGGTGGCCGGATTGCCCGGCCACCTCTTTCTCATGGAATAGCAGCTGCCGATGTCCTTTCGCGAACGCCTCCAGTCCTGGCGGTACAATCTCGTGCCCGACCATGTCGTCGGCGAGATACTGACCAAACGCTGGACCGACAACGCCATTCCGTTCCTGGCGCTGGTGGCGACGCTGGCAACCTTCGGCTCGATCATTCCGGGCTTCTTCAAGCTGACAGCGCTGCAGGAATCGACCCGCCAGCTCGGCGAGTTCTCGATGGTCGTCACCGGCATGACGGTGGTGATGCTGGGTGGCGGCATCGACCTGTCGGTCGGCTCGATCTTCGCGCTGTCCTGCTTTTCCGCCGTCTATGTCTTCTTCATCCTCGAACAGTCGATCTGGCTGGCGCTGGCTGCGTCGCTGGCCACCGGTCTCATCTTTGGCGCCATCAACGGCTATCTCGTCGGTTATCTCAGGTTGCGCGCCTTTCTGACCACGCTGGTCACCTTCATCTTCGGGCGGGCGCTGTTTGATATCCTGGTCACCACCTATGCCGCCGACGTGCAGCTTTCGACCGCGACATCGGATGTGCTCGATTTCATCGGCGACAGCACGTTCTGGGGGCTGTCCGTCTCGGTGTGGCTGGCGATCATCCTGGCCATCGTCACCCATATCGCGCTGACCCGTTCACGGCCGGGCTGGCATGTGCTGGCGGTCGGCGGTTCCAGGCGCTCGGCGCACAATGCCGGCATCCGCGTGCGCCGCACGGTGTTCATGACCTACGTTTTTTCAGGCTTCTGCGCCTCGATCGGCGGTTTTTTGATCGCCTGCCGGTTGAGCGGGGCAGGGCCGGGCACCGGCCTCAACCTCGAGATCATGGCGCTGACGGCGGCGGTGGTCGGCGGCGTCAGCCTCGGCGGCGGGCGCGGCTCGGTGATCAAGGGCCTGATGGGCGCCATCATCGTGCTGACCATGACGAATGGGCTGATCCGGCTGGGCTACGGCACCGGCACCAACCAGATGGTGTTGGGCATCATGCTGGCGGTCGCCGTGACCATCGACATCCGCTGGCTGAAGAACCGCCACAAGGTGCTGAACGAGGTCTATGTTGCGCCGGTCTATCTCAAGATGGGCGAGACGCAGTCGGCCGCACCAGGCTCCGGAACGCCCTACGAACTCGACAACCGGCTGTCGGCCGCCGACCATATCGGGCTTGGCGAGCTGGAGGGGCCGGAAGACGTCATCCTCGACCGCGACGACAATCTCTATTGCGGCACGCGCCATGGCGAGATCGTCCGCTTCTTCGCGCCGGACTATGTCAAATCGGAAGTGTTTGCCCATATCGGCGGCTTTCCGCTCGGACTTGCCTTCGACAAATCGGGCAATCTCATCAGCTGCGTCGGCGCCATGGGGCTCTATTCGGTCTCACCGGATCGGGAGGTCAAACGCCTGTCGGCAGAGACGTCGCGCTCCTGGACCTCGATCGTCGACGATGCGCGGCTGCGTGACCCCAACGACTGCGACATCGCACCCGATGGCCGCATCTATTTCACCGACTCGACCAAGCGTTACGACGCGCATGACTGGGCGCTGGATTCGATCGAGAACCGTGCCACCGGCCGGCTGCTGGTCTATGATCCGAAGGACGGCTCGACCAAGACCTTGCTCGACGGCTACCGCTACACCAATGGTGTGTGCATGGCGCATGACGGCAAGTCGCTGTTCTTCGCCGAAAGCTGGGCCTGTCGCGTGCATCGCTACTGGCTGGAAGGGCCGAAGGCCGGCACCGCCGAATGCGTCATCCGTGACATGCCGGGCTATCCCGACAACATCAACCGCGCCTCCGACGGCAATTACTGGATGGCGTGGCTCGGCATGCGCACGCCGAGTTTCGACCTGTCGCTGCGCCATCCCGACATGCGCAAGCGCATGACGCGGCGGCTGCCACAGGACGAATGGCTGTTCCCCAACATCAACACCGGCGGCGTGGTGAAATTCAACGAAAAGGGCGGCATCGTCGAGGCGATGGGCGACCTCACCGGCGGCGCGCACCCGATGGTCACCTCGATGCGCGAGCACAAGGGCGATCTCTTCGTCGGCGGCATCCTCAACAACCGCATCGGCCGCTACAAGATTTCGGGCGCCGACCCGAACTGGACCAGTCCCGCTTCCTATTGGGGAGCAAAGCCATGATCCTCGATCCGGTGCTTGACCTGTTTCGCGGCAAGGCCGTCACCATCCCGCCGCTCGACGGCGCTTTCAGGCCCAATACGCGGCTGGATGATGCGCCGGCTTTTGCCGAGCTGACCGAGCCGGACAATCTGCTGGTCTCCGGTGACAAGCTGCTGGCCTCCAGCGGCAACGCCATCTACTCGGCTGCTGCCGGCGCAACACCAACCGTGGTCGAGACCTTTCCGTCTGCCGTCACCGCGCTGGCGCTGTCGCCATCCGGCGAACTGACGGTCGGGCTGGAGAGCGGCAAGCTGCTGATATCAGGCAAGGAGGTTTCGCTGCCGGTTGATATCGGTTGCATCACTGCACTTGCCTATGCCGGTGACGGCACGCTGTGGCTGGCCAACGGCTCGGCCGAGCACGGGCCGTCGCAATGGGCCGCCGATCTGATGAAGAAGGGCGCGTCCGGTTCGCTGTGGAAGCGAGACGCCGCAGGCGGTGATTTCCGCAAACTCGCCGGCGACATTGCCTTTCCCTATGGCCTGCATCCTGTCGGCAGGGATGTTCTGGTCAGCGAAAGCTGGCGTCACCAGCTCGTCCGCTTCGATGGCGCGACAGGCAGCCGCTCGACGGTTATGACGCATCTGCCCGGCTATCCCGCGCGGCTGTCGCCATCCGCCGATGGTGGCGCCTGGCTGACCTTGTTTGCGCCGCGCAACCGGCTGATCGAATTCGTGCTGCAGGAGACGCATTACCGGCAGGATATGCTGAGCCAGGTGCCGCCCGCCTATTGGATCGCGCCGGCGCTGGCCTCCAGCCGCAGCTTCCTCGAGCCGCTGCAATGCGGCGGCATCCGCACCATGGGCATCCACAAGCCGTGGTCGCCGAGCCGCTCCTACGGGCTGGTGGTCAGGCTCGACCAGAAGATGCAGCCGCAGTTCAGCCTGCACAGCCGCGCCAACGGCACGCGCCATGGCATCTGCAGCGTTGCGGAAAAAGACGGCCTTCTGTTCGTCGCCTCCAAAGGCGGCGACTGCATCCTTTCCGTCGCCATGGGAGGTTTCTGATGGAACCGATCGTCCGTCTGGAGAATGTCACCAAGAACTACCGCGGCGTGCCCGCGGTGAAGAATGTCAGCTTCGACCTGCGCAAGGGTGAGATCCATGCGCTGCTCGGCGAAAATGGCGCGGGAAAATCGACGCTGACCAAGATCATCGCTGGGGTGGTCGACGCCACTTCAGGCAAGATGTTCCACAAGCGACAAGAGATCGCCTACGCCTCGCCGCACGCAGCGCTTGAAGCCGGCATTGCGATGGTGTTCCAGGAGACGAGCCTGGTGCCGTCGATGACGGTGGCGCAGAACCTCTATCTCGGCACCGAAAAGTTCCTCAACCGGCTGCGCGGCACCTACATTTCGGCGCAGCAATTCCTGCAATCGCTGAACTTTCCCGTCGACCCGAACGCGATGGTGGCGACGCTGGGTGCTGCCAAGCGGCAGATGGTCGAGATCGCGCGCGCGGTGCACCACAATGCCGAGATCATCATCTTCGACGAGCCGACGGCGACGCTGACGCCGGAAGAAAAGCGGCACTTCTTCGCGTTGATCCGCCGGCTGAAGGCGAGCGGCGTGTCGATCGTCTTCATCAGCCATGCATTGGAAGAAGCGCTTGATATTGCCGACCGCATCACCATTCTGCGCGACGGCGAGCTTGTCATCACCGACGACACGTCAGCCTTCGACCGCGACCGGATCGTCGCCGCTATGGTCGGGCGCACTTTGTCGGGGCAGATCTACCGCCAGCGTGACGAGGCAAAGCTGCGCAAGGCGGGCCGGAAGGTGCTGTCGGTGCAGGACATCTCGATGAGCAATGTCGTGCGCAACACATCCTTTTCGATCTTCGAGGGCCAGATCACTGGCGTGTTCGGGCTGATCGGCTCCGGCCGCACCGAGACATTCAAGATCGTTTCCGGCATCTACAAGCGCGATTTCCTGCGCGGCGGCGCCATCGAGCTGGACGACAAGCCCGTGCGCTATCTCGTACCAAGCGAAGCGGTGGCGGACGGCATCGTCTACGTCACCGAGGACCGCAAGAGCGAAGGCATCTTCGAGACGATGGGCATTGCCGAAAACCTGTTCGGCGGACTGCTGGCGGCGGGCCGCGAAAAGGCCTGGGTGATCAACGCGCAGGAGATGCGCGCACTGTCAGCCGAATGGACGAAGACGCTGAACATCAAGGCGATCAACGACAATGCGCGGGTGGTCGAACTGTCCGGCGGCAACCAGCAGAAGGTGGTGATCGGCAAGGGGTTGGTGCAGCAGCCGCGCATCGTCATCTTCGACGAGCCGACGCGCGGCGTCGATGTCGGCGCGATCGCCGAGATCCACCAGATCATCAACCGGCTGGCCGACGAGGGCCTGGCCGTCGTCGTCATCTCGTCCTACCTGCCGGAGATCATGAACCTGTCCGACCGCATCCTGGTCTGCCGTCAGGGCCGTATCGTCGAGGAGTTTTCGCCGGCCGAGGCCACGGAGGAGAAGATCATGTACGCTGCGGTGCATTAGGGTTCTGGCCGATGCGTACGTCGATAATTGGCGCGCACGTCCATCCCTTCGTCATCCACGGGCGAAGCAAGGAGCGTAGCGACGCGGCGCAGACCCGAGGATCCATGCCGGGACTCCGTAGCGCTGCTGCGGTGCAGAATTCTGCTCCGTTGCACTCCGCGGCTGACGTCACGGAATGGATCCTCGGGTCTCCGCGACGGCGCTTCGCGCCTGCTTCGCCCTAGGATGACGAAGTTTAGGTGCCTCGGCTAATCTTCAACGCTATTGCGCCAAAAACTGAGTCAAAGAAGCTGGTTAGCCGCCTTTGCTCGAAACTTGATTCAACGAGCCAGTTCATCGATCGAAAGGAAAGGAAATACCATGGCCACCACAAGACTTCTGAGCGACGCCGAGGTCGAAAAGATCCCGGCCGTGAAGGCCGTCTTCGATGACATCCGCGCGACGCGCAAATCCGATTTCGTCAACAATTTCTGGCGCGGGCTGGCCAATGATCCCGCGGCGCTGAAGCGGATCTGGGAACAGTTGAAGGTGGTGATGGTTGCCGAGAGCGCCATCGATCCGTTGACCAAAGAGATGATCTACATCGCGGTGTCGACTGCCAATGGCTGCTCGTACTGCGTCCATTCGCATACGGCGGCAGCGCGAGCCAAGGGCATGACCGATGCGCAGCATGGCGAGCTGGTGTCGATCATCGGATTGGCTGGGCAGACCAACCATCTGGTGACGGCGATGCAAATCCCGGTCGATCCGCAGTTCGAGGTTAAGTGAAGCGTCACACCGGCCGGTAAACCTTCTCCGCCGTGTTCCAGAAAATATCCGCCTCCGCCGCCGCGCCATGGTTGGCCACCGCATTGCGGTGCGCCTTGATCAGCTCCGCGTGGCTGGTCCATAGCTTCTCGATCGGGAAGTTCGAGCCGAACATCAAATGGTCGGCACCCAGGATCTCGATCGTGTTGTCGACGATGTAGGCGATCAGCGCCGGGTCGTTGCGGTGGACGAAGGTGCCGAGGCCGGAGAGCTTGGCGTAGAAATTGGGCGCCGCCGACAGCGTGCGCAGGCCTTCTTTCCAGGCTTCGGTGGTGTCCGGTTCCATGCCGGTCAGCATGCCGGCATGGGTGAGGATGAAATTCGTTTCGGGGTTCTCGCCGACCAGCGTCAGCCCGTCCTTCATCTGGGCGGGGAAAAGCTGCAGGTCGAAGGACAGGCCATAGTCCTTGAGCCGCGCCACATTGGCGCGCACCTTCGGGTCGATCACCTGGTCGGCCGAGGCGGCGAAACGGAAGGCCGGTGTCTCGTGCCAATGCAGCTGCATGCGCACGCCGCGCAGCAGCGGATATTTCTTCAAGCGATCGATCTGGGGCCTGATATCGTCGACGGTCATGTCGGTGTAGCCGACGATGGCATGCGGCCAGCCGGTTTCGTCGGATGTCTTCTGCAGGAAGGCGACTTCCTTCTCGAAATCCTCCTTGGCCCAGTTGGTCTGGACATAGACGGCCTTCTCGACGCCCGACCCCTTCTGGTCTTCGAGAAACTCCTCGATCGGATAGTCGCGGCGGATCGGCTCGTAGGGACCAAAAATACGCGGCACCATCGGCCCGACCAGCCAGGGCTGGTCCTTTTGGCGCCAGATGTGGAAATGCGCGTCGATGGTTTTCTGCATCATGAAACCCTCCTCCAGATTGTCGCCGCCGCCGGAGCAGGGCGGGCGAGCGACAGGATGAAATCGGTGAGGCCTTTCACCGACGAGCCGTCGACGAGGTCGTCCAGCACCGGCAGGATGGCGCGCAGTGCCGCCGTTGCCGGCCGGAAGCGCGGATCGCCGGCCAAGGGTGTGGCCAGCGACAGTCGGAAAGCGCGGGCGCTCAGCCGTCGCATGGCTGTCTCCAACTCGCCATGATCGCCGCGCTCCAGCGCGTCGGACAGGATCACGACCGTGGCACCGCGTGCAAACGACGAGAAGCGCGGCACCGAGAGGAAGGCGAGCAGCGTCGGCCCCATGCGGGTGCCGCCGTCCCAATCGTCAACCTGCGCGGCCGCGCGCGCCAATGCCTGATCGCGGTCGCGGATGCGCAATGCCGTGGTGATGCGGGTCAGCCGCGTGCCGAAGGTGAAGATCTCGGCGCGGTCCGCGCCTTGCACGGCGGCATGCGCCAGCTTGAGGTAATCCGACGTGTGCAGCTTCATCGAGCCGGACACGTCGATCAGCAGCAGCAGCTTTCGGGGGACGGTCTGGCGGCGGCGCAGCAGCGGCGAGGGCACGTCGCCATCGGCGCTGACGATTTCCCGCAGCGACCGGCGCAGATCGAGCTTGCCGCGCGAATGCGTGCGTACGGTGCGGAAGGAGCGGCGGGCGGGCAAGGCTGAAGCGAGTTTGCGGCGGAAAGCGGCAAGGCGGTCATCGTCACGCTGGAAGTCGCGGCTGCTCAACTGCTCCAGTGCCGAGGACAGCTCGCCGCCCTCTTGGGTTTGTTCGGCTTCGATCCGTTCGTCGTCGGCGCCGCCATCATCCTTGATGCGGGTTTCCTCGTCGGCGTCGCCTTCCACCACGGCGGATGTGTTGCCATAAAAGTGGCTCTGGAAATGCGCTTCGAATTCGTCGTGGCGGTCGGGCGGCGGCGCCAGCGTCGCGAGCGCCGCCTCGCGGATGTCTGCCATCGAGCGCGGCCCGAGCAATGTCACGGCCTGCATGAAGCTGGAGACCTGCTCGGGCGCTATGGCGAAGCCGTAGCGGCGCAGCAACCGGGCGAAGCTGAGCAAGGGCGCTGCCGCGCGGGGTAAGCTTGTTTCCCGCATCATTGCGTGGCGCCCCCCTCTGTCCTGCCAGCGTTGCGGAATGAACGGGGAGAACGTGCCGTTGAGGTCTCGGCTCACGCCAGCGCCTCCTCGACAATCCGGCCAAGCTCG
>NZ_JAMYSG010000028.1:0-92951 GCF_040321815.1 Mesorhizobium sp. M0239 | reverse complement strand
CCTGGTCATCCTCAATGCAAAAGCACGCGATGCGCGCAACGAGTTCGTAATTGCAACTTGACACCCCAGATAGTCGCTCTCCCCCCTCCGGAGGGAGAGGAAAGGGGCCTGGGTCGGCAAGCTCGCGCCTTTCCTCTCCCCCGTCGATCGGGGGAGAGGTGGCGAGCGAAGCTCGACGGAGTGGGGGTCGATCTTTCTTCGAAGCTCACACCCCCTACCGGTTCGCCCACACCAATCCCACCAGCCCGACCAGCATGGTGACGACGCCGATATAGAGCCATTGCGACTGGCCGGTCATGAAGCTGCCGCCGACCACGCCGATGCCTTGCAGCGACCACAGCGCGCCGACGGCAAGCACAATCAACGCCAGCAGATTTTTCGTCAGCCTCATTGCAGGATCTCCCTTTTGAAGTCGATTGGCTGCAGCATCGGGGCCGCGATAAAAGAGCCGAAGGAAGTGGCCCGTCCGTGCCGGACTCTACTTGGATATTAATGTTCGATCTTGTCAAACGGATGCCTGTCAGCAGGACAAAGATCATCATTGATTGATCATCGCGCGGCGGAAAATCCCTGACAGACTGTTACTCAGCGACTCCAAACGTGTGCCATTGCCACGGAACCGCCAGATGACTGCCGCATTTCGCGCCTTATTTGGCACCTAACGGCTGGGGTCTGTCAAAAACGGAGCCATCCCCCAAATATGAAGAATCCAAAACAGACCGCGCTTGTCGCGGTAACGATCGCTGCTGGCCTCATGGTCGGCGCTTCTTCGGCGACCGCCGCCGCCCAGTGCGGCCGCGCCTCATGGTACGCCCTGCACTCCAAGACCGCATCGGGCGAGCGCATGAACCCGTCAGCGCTGACCGCCGCGCATCGCACCTTGCCTTTCGGCACCAAGCTCAGGGTGACCAACAAGAACAACGGCCGCAGCGTCGTCGTGCGCATCAACGATCGCGGTCCGTTCATCAAGGGACGCGTGCTCGACCTGTCGAAGGGTGCGGCCGGCCAGCTCGGCTTCATCGGCTCCGGCCATACTTCCGTGTGCATGGCGCGCGTCTAGAGTTTTCTGTGTCCGGCAACATAGGCCGGACACATTGCCTACACATTTCGCAGTCGCACACTGAGCCGTCTGGCACCGTTCGGCCCCGATTTCCACGGTCTTGAACCAAAGAAGCATTGGTCACGCCGCGTGACGTATTGCATCGCAGCAATTAGTTGTTAACTTCCCCGCGAGACATCTAGGGCTCGGCGCGGCTCGTCGTCCCTTCGGTCGCAGGCAGCAGCGGGGTTCTCGATGTTCTACCAGCTCTATGAGATGAACCACGCGGCCCTGCAGCCGGCGCGCCTCTATGCCGACGCGGTGCGGATGTTCTACTCCAATCCACTCAATCCGTTTTCCCACACGCAATGGGGCCGTTCGATCGCGGCGACGGCCGAACTGTTCGAGCGCACCACGCGCCGCTACGGCAAGCCGACCTTCGGCCTGACCAAGACCGTGGTCGACTGGAAGAGCGTTGAGGTCACTGAAAAGACCGTCTGGTCGAAGCCGTTCTGCAATCTCGTCCGCTTCGAGCGCACGGTCCCCGCCGGACGCAAGCCCGATCCGAAGCTTCTGATCGTGGCGCCGATGTCGGGCCACTATGCGACGCTGCTGCGCGGCACGGTCGAAGCCATGCTGCCCTATGCCGACGTGCACATCACCGACTGGGTCGATGCCCGCATGGTGCCGCTTGCCGACGGCCAATTCGATCTCGATGACTACATCGACTACGTCATCGACATGCTGCACACGCTGGGGCCGGACACGCATGTGATGGCGGTGTGCCAGCCTTCCGTGCCGGTGCTGGCCGCCGTGGCGCTGATGGAAACGAAGGGCGACCCCTTCGTGCCCTCGACCATGACCTTGATGGGCGGCCCGATCGACACCCGCAGCAACCCGACCGCGGTCAATCTGCTGGCGCAGGAAAAGGGCATCGACTGGTTCCGCGACAATGTCGTGATGCATGCGCCCTGGCCGGTGCCGGGCTTCGGCCGCGAGGTCTATCCAGGCTTCCTGCAGCTGTCCGGCTTCATGAGCATGAACCTCGACCGCCACATCATCGCCCACAAGGACTTCTTCATGCATCTGGTGAAGCATGATGGCGACAATGCCGAGAAGCACCGTGATTTCTACGACGAGTATCTTGCTGTCATGGACCTGACGGCGGAGTTTTATCTGCAGACCGTCGACACGGTCTTCGTGCGCCAGGCCTTGCCCAAGGGCGAGATGACGCATCGCGGCACCAGGATCGATCCGTCGGCGATCCGCAACGTCGCGCTGTTCACGGTCGAAGGCGAAAACGACGACATATCGGGCCTTGGCCAGACCAAGGCGGCGCATGATCTGTGCCCCAACATCCCGGCAGACAGGCATGCCCACTACATGCAGCCGGCGGTTGGCCATTACGGCGTGTTCAACGGTTCGCGCTTCCGTTCCGAAATCGTGCCGCGCATCGTCGACTTCATCACCAGCTATGGCCGCCAGGAGCGTGTCGCGGTGAAACCGAAGCTGGTCCGCGCCGCCAAGAAATAATGCAAGTCGCCCAAAATTGCGGGTTTTGGGACGATGACCTGCATAAACCAAGCTTAACGGCGATAAACCGTGAAATTGAACGGTAAAAGCCGGCTGGCTGGCCGATTCTGTTGCACAAGTGCCGCTGTCCAGCCCCTCGGGTAACCATGCCGACAATCCGACCGTCGTCGTAATTGACACGGACTGTAAATCCCCCTTAACCTTTCGTTAATAACAAAGGGTGAGCGGGGACAATGATTTCCTCATCGATGGCGCGACGGCTGCGCGTGTATGTGGCGGCCGGGCTGGCAATGACGGCGGGCTGGGCGGCACCGGCTTTTGCGGGTGGAGCGATGGCGACCGGGGGGCTCACCTCGCAGCCGATCGGCCACTATGATTTCTGCAAGCTGCATCCGGGCGAATGCTCGATCCGCCCGACCAATCTGGCGCCGGCCACGATGAGCGACGGGCTGATGCGCAAGCTTCTCAATGTCACCGCCAGGGTCAACGCCGCCGTCAAGCCGATGAGCGACATGGATATCTACGGCAAGGACGAGGTCTGGGCCTATCCCGACAAGGGCGTCGGCGATTGCGAGGACTATGTGCTGGAAAAGCGGCGCCAGCTTTCGCGCATGAGCATCTCGCTTGCCGATCTTCTGATCACCGTCGTGCGCAAGCCCGACGGCGAGGGTCACGCCGTGCTGACGGTGCGCACCGACGAGGGCGACTATGTGCTCGACAATCTGACCGACAAGGTCAAACCATGGGACGCGACCGGTTACCGCTTCCTCAAGCGGCAGGCGATCGACAACACCGGCCGCTGGGTCTCGATCCGCGGTGGCCAGCAGGTTCTGGTCGGCGCGGTGCAGTAGCTTCTGCACGAACAGGGCGGCATCGGCGATCCTTGGCGCCGCGCGCATCCTCTAATAATCTCGCATCTCTCCGTGAACCATTTCGCTCCGGCCAGCGACACACAGCCGTGAACCGAAACCAACCATGGAGACTTCAGATGACTGCTTTTCTGCGAAACACCCTTCTTGCCGCTCTCGCGGTGTCGAGCATGGCCGGATCCGCCATGGCCGATCAGACCACCACCAGCTGTGCCAAAACCAACCTCAACGATCTCTGGGCCGGCCGCTGTTGCGGTGATGCCGGGGCGTCGGACTGCCTGGGCGGCGGAAACAATGGCCATGGCGGAAATGGCGATCACGGCCGGGGCGGAAATGGCGGCACGGCCGGCAAGAAATGATCTCACCACTGTGCCCGCTGGCGCTCCGCCGGCGGGCAGTTTCCTTCTGAAGCAGGCGAACTTGCATCACGCTCGGATCGTCGGACTACGGCCGCTGGTTTAACGCCGCGCGGATCGATGCGGTGATGCGGCGAAGCTCGGCTTCGTCGAGTTTCTCGATGTTTTCCGCCAGCAGATTGGCAAGCTCGGTGGCGGCGGGGGAAAGACCCGACGTGTCGAGTTTAACACGCGGATGCGAGGCCTCGGCCAGCCGCGCCAGTTCCTCGGCATCGTCCCAGATGATGTTGAAATAGCCGATGATCTTCTGGATCAGCGTCCAGGTCGGGGCACCGCGCCTGCCATGTTCGAGCGCCGACAGATAGGCGGCGCTGACGCCGATCGCCGCCGCCATGTCCTTCTGGCGGACACCGCGTTCGCTCCTAAGCGTCCGCAGCTTCTCTCCGAACGGGGTCATGTCCCCACCCTCATGATAGAGCTCCTCACAGGCGCGCCCGCCGCAGGCGGATATAGAGCGCACCCGAACCGCCATGATTGCGGGCGGCATGGTCGTGGCTGGAGACCAGCGGCCGGAAGGCGGGCGTCGACAGCCAGGCCGGTACCGCGCGCCGCAACACGCCATCGCCGCCGGAGGACGAGCCCTTGCCGGTGATGACCAGGACATAGCGGACGCCGCCGGCATGCGCCCGGTGCAGGAATGAAAACAGCAGCGAATAGGCCTCGTCCTGGGTCAGGCCGTGCAGATCGACGCGGCCCTCGATCGGCAGCCGGCCCTTCGACAGCTTGTCCAAGGTCGGTTCGTCGAGCGCATGCGCGACATGCTGCGTCTTTGGTTTGGCTGCCCCGGGATTGGCCATGGGCTGAACCGGTTGCGGCTGACTTGGCCTGACCTCGGCAGGGATTTCAGGGATGTCGACGGCAAATTTGCCCTTCAGCGGCTTGGCCGTGCGCGCCACCAGGTTCCACAGAACCCGGTCGTCCTCGCTGAGCTTGTCCGGGCGCCGGGTCATCGGACCGCACCTGCAACGAGCGCGCGCGGGATCAGCGCATAAAAATCCGCGGCATTGCGGACCACGCCGGCGATCTCGCCCGCGGCATCGCCCGAACCGGCGAACAGGTCGCCCCGCGCGGACCCGGTGATGGCCGAGCCGGTGTCCTGCGCGATCATCAGCCGGCGGAACGGTTCTGCGTCGAAAGCAGTCAGCGTCGGTGCGTCGATGTAAAAAGGCGTGCCGAATGTATGCAGCAAGCGGTCGACGGCGATCGAGCGGCCCGGCGTCAGCGGCACCTTGGCGGCGGCGATCGGGCCAAGGGCCGCGTCCTCGACATCGGCCTCGCGGAAGAAGATGTAAGAGCGGTTCTGCCGCAGGATCTCGTCGACGCGGCCCGGATGCGCCTTGAACCAGGCGCGGATCGACTGCATCGTCACCTTCTCCAGCGGGATCTCGCCAAGCTCGCTCAAGATCTTGCCGGATCCGGTGAAGCGCTGGCCGGATTTGGCGGCATAGGTGACGCGGACAAGCCGGCCGTCGGTCATGGCGAGGCGTGCGGCACCTTGCACGTGAATGAAGAAGGCATCGACCTTGTCGGCCAGCCAGGCGATTTCCAGACCCTTGCCGTCGAGCGCGCCACGCTCGATCTCGCCACGGTCGGGATACTCGACCGGCCCGCTCGGCGTCTGGCGCGCGAAAGCGAGGTAGGGATCCAGGCCGGGCGGCCGGTTGCTCTCGTCGATATCGACGAGATCGGCCGGGCGCGACAGCAACGGCACCGAAAACCGATCCGTGCGCACCGGTGACGCCTCGACCTGCGGCTCATAGAAACCAGTGACGAGCCCGGCGCCGGCATGTTCGGCGGGGATAAGCGCCGGGACGAAATGGCGCTCGAAGAAGGCGCGGGCTTCCCCGCGGGTCGGCGACTGATTCGCCGGCGAAACGGTCCGGGCCTTGGCGTAGGCATCGGCAAAGGCGTCGAAGTCGATGCCGAGCGCACCACTGCGATAGGGTTTGGTCAGGACATGGAAGGCCGAGCGGCGAAAGGCGGCGAAAGCCGCCGAATGGTCGTCATCTCCCCAGCCGGGCAGGTCGCCGAAGGCTTTCTCGACAAAAAGAGGCGATAGCGACACCGGAGCCTCGCCGCGTGTTTCCGAACTAGTCTTCTTCCTCGGTGGCGACGAGCTTCCAGTTCGGGTCGCGCGAGCGCGTGTCGCGGGCGAAGGTCCAGACATCCTTGACCTCTGCGACGGTTTCCGGGTCGCCGTCGATGACCGCGCCGGCCTTGTCGCGGGTCGCCGAAATCAGCTCGCTGATGATGCGCAGCGTGACATGCGCCTCGCCGCCCTTCATCTCGGCCGAGACGATGTCGGCCTTGTCGATGCCGACGAAGGAGGACTGGATCTTTTCCGCCTTGGCCTCGCGCTCACCGATGGCGGCGACAAAGCCGTCATAGACCTCGCGCGACAACAGGTTCTTCAGCGTTTTGCGATCGCCGTCGGCATAGGCAATGACGATAATCTCGAAAGCCATCAAGGCGCCGTCGACGAAACCCTTCGGCTCGAAGGACGGATCATTGTCCTTGATCGTGCGCAGGCCCTTGTTGAGGTCGGTATCGGGCTTGGCGAATGCGTCGATCGCGGCATAGGTGTCGGGAGCCAGCTCGCCTGGCGGGCGCTTGCGCGGCAGCGAGACGACATTTTCTGATTTCTGGGCGGCATCCTTGTCGCCGGTGCGAGCCGCCGAATAGGGATCGAAGGGCGGCCGTTCGCTGCCGGTGCGGCGGCCCAGCACATTGCGCAGCTGGAAAAAGATGACCACCGCCGCAATCAGGAAGAAAATCGTGCCGAAGTCGAAGAATCCCATATCTTCCGCCAATCAATTCCTGCCCTGTGGCCGGACCGTCAGGCCCAATGGCCACGGTCGCATAGCGTTCAACATTCAAAGCATATAGAACGCAAGGCGCAATCATTCAAATCAAAGGCAGGCATACCTATCTAACAGCCTCAGTGCCAGCGGCGATTGCCAACTGGCGGCCAAAACAATCGAAACGTCATAACAATCGAAAAAAGGTTGGCAAGACTTGCGCATTTCGCTGCTTCCCTTCTTTCTCCTCGCGCTTCCGCTGCTGGAAATCGCCGGTTTCGTCATCGTCGGCCGTGAGGTCGGCGCGCTGGCGACGGTCGGCCTCGTGCTGGCCTCGAGCATCGCCGGCGTGCTTTTGCTCCGGTACCAGGGCTTTGGCGTGATGGCCCGCATCCGCACCGAGATGGCCGCCGGCCAGAACCCAAGCCGCCACCTTGCGCACGGCGCCATGATCGTGGTTGCGGCGGTCCTCCTGATCATCCCCGGCTTCATATCAGACATCATCGGCCTGCTGCTGTTCCTGCCGCCGTTGCGCGACTTTGCCTGGAACCGGTTCAAGGGCCGTATTGTCGTCGCCACCGATTTCTCGACCGGCGGTTTTCGCAGCCGCCAGCGCGACAGGGTCATCGACCTCGAAGACGGCGACTATTCGCGCGAGGACGATCTGAAGCGCGGCCCGGATCACAACTCGCCGTGGCGCCGCCTGAAGGACGATTAGGGCGCCGTCCCATCTATATCCGCAGCCGAGAAGCAAGGCGGCAAACCTTGTCTTGTCATCCCCGCCATGGTAGCGAACGCCCGATTTCAATTCGGTCAGCGACGCTGCCCAGGCAAGAGGACAAGGCTTATGGCCAGCAAGGATGACGCGCCGGTCGGCGCAGCCAACGGAAACGGCAATGCGGCGCAGCCGTCGCTCAACGTTCTGGCGCAATATGTGAAGGACCTGTCGTTCGAAAGCCCCGGCGCGCCGAATTCGCTGCGCGGCCGCGACAAGGCGCCGGGCATCGCCATCAACGTCAACGTCAACGCCAACCCGCTCTCCGACAAGCAGTTCGACGTCAATCTGACGCTGAACGCCAAGGCGTCCTTCGACCAGGAAGTGCTGTTCAATGTCGAGCTGGTCTATGGCGGCGTGTTCGCCATCGCAGGCTTTCCGCAGGAGCACATGCTGCCGATCCTGTTCATCGAATGCCCGCGCCTTTTGTTCCCGTTCGCCCGGCAGATCATCGCCGAGGCAACCCGCAATGGCGGCTTCCCGCCGCTGATGCTCGACCCGATCGACTTCGCCCAGATGTTCCAGCAGAAGCTGGCCGAGGACGAGGCGTCCAAGGTCAAGGTGAGCTGAGGCCTGCTGTCATCGTTGTTGTTTCTGAGAACACGGCCTTGTGCCGGGTTTTCTGTTTGGAACGCTGGCGGGGCAGCGCGCCTTCGAGGTTGGCTGAAGGCCCCTCGCGTCTTCGTCATCCTAGGGCGGAGCAAGGAGCGTAGCGACGCAGCGCAGACCCTAGGATCCATGCCGTGACATTCGCCTTAAAATGCAACGGATCAGAATGGCGCTTGTCCCCGCGCCTGTGCTCGCTACGCTAAAACCATGACCGGTTATGTCTACATGACTGCGAGCCAGAAAGGTGGCACCCCTCTATATCGGTGTCACCAACGACCTCGGTCGCCGCATGCCGGAGCACAAGTCGGGCCAAGGCTCTAATTTCACCAGCCGCTACGGTGTTCAGCGGTTGGTCTGGTACGAGGAGTTTTTCGACATCACCGATGCGATCCAACGTGAGAAGTCCCTGAAGCGCTGGCCGCGCCAATGGAAGATCGAATGATCGAAAAGGCCAATCCAGAGTGGTTCGAGCTGTTTCGCGGGGCGGGGTGGTAACGCTCGGTTTCTTGCACCGCCGGAACATATCATCACCGTCACGGCATGGATCCTAGGGTCTGCGCCGCGTCGCTTCGCTCCTTGCTTCGCCCTAGGATGACGAAGTTATCGGGTCCGCTGCCAATCTTGAGGGTCGGCCCTTCCAGCCTTGCCGCCATCGCTTCTCTAACTGCCAGCAGCAACCTTCAGCCACAACGCCTTCTCACCCAACGTCCCGACCATGCCGGCGTGCGCGGCGCGTTCGGCTTCGGTGAGGCGGGGCCGCAGGGGTGCCGGGCGCTGGCTGATGATGATCTCGATCTGGCGGACATTTTCGCCTTGCGCCGGCGCGGTGGCGCTGTCGAGGATAAGGGCCGCCTGCTTGCCGCCGATCAGCTCGATATAGACCTCGGCCAGCAATTCGGAATCGAGCAGGGCGCCGTGCTTGGTGCGCCTGGTGTTGTCGATGCCGTAACGCCGGCAGAGCGCATCGAGCGAATTGGGGCCCATCGGGTGCTTGCGGCGCGCCAGCGCCAGCGTGTCGACGACGAGGCCGTTGTCGATGACGGGGTGGCCCAGCCGGCCGAACTCGACGTTGAGGAAGCCGACGTCGAACGTCGCATTGTGGGCGACCAGCTTGGCGCCGTCGGTGAAGTCCAGCCATTCCTGCACAATCTCGGCAAAGGTCGGCTTGCCCGCGAGGTCCGCCGCGCTGATGCCGTGCACCGCCTGTGCCTCGGCATGGATCGCGCGCCCTTGCGGGTTGATGTAGTGGTGGAAGGTCTTTCCGGTCGGGAAGCGGTTGATCAACTCGACGCCGCCAAGCTCGATCACGCGGTCGTCGCGCGAATCGAGGCCGGTGGTTTCCGTGTCGAAGATGATCTCACGCATCGAATCAGTCGCTCCAAAGGAGCAGAATCATGAGACCGGAACAAAATGGCAATGGGAAACGAGCTGATCAGGGCAATCACTACAGGTTTGCGCTGCCCCTCATCGCACTGCCGGGCACTTCTCCCCCTATAGTGACGGGGAGAAGGACGCCTTCGCAAAGGATTTCGCCAATCTCCTGCGTTTGCAAGAGAGTAGCCGAGGTCGCGGCCAGCTCCTTCTCCCCGTCACTACACGGGGAGAAGATGATGCCGGCAGGCAGATGAGGGACGGCGCTGACGTTGACAGACGGCAGCCAGTGTCAATGGCCCGGCTTGCCGACCCCGATCAGTTCCGCAATGATCGCATTCACCTGATCCCGCGCGGCGTCCAGCCCCTGGCCGGTGTCGACGATGAAATCGGCCTGACGCCGCTTTTCCGCATCCGGCACCTGCTTAGTCAGGATCGACGCCAGCTTTTCCTCCGTCATGCCGGGCCGCGCCAGCACGCGGGCGCGCTGGGTCTCGGCCGACGCAGTGACGACGACGACCTTGTCGACGCGGTTGCGGCCGCCGGTTTCGAACAGCAGGGGAATATCGAGGACGGCGATCGGCGCGCCTGATCTACGATGCCTGGCCAGAAAGGCATCGGCGTCGGCGCGCACCAGCGGATGGATGATGGCCTCGAGCCGCTTCAGCGCGGCGGCGTCGCCGAGCACACGCGCGCCAAGCTTTGTCCGGTCGACCACCCCGGCAGATGTGGTGCCGGGAAAGGCGGCTTCGACCAGGGGCGCCGCCTTGCCGGCATAGAGGCGATGCACCGTCTCGTCGGAATCATGGACCGGCACGCCGGCGTCAGTGAACATCCTGGCCGTGGTCGACTTGCCCATGCCGATCGAGCCGGTGAGGCCGAGCACGATCATGGCTTCGGCGCCAGATCGGCGACGATCAGGGCCCGGAGTTCGGCCGTCACCCGCGGCCTGACGCCGAACCAGCGCTCGAAGCCGGGCACGGCCTGATGCAGCAGCATGCCGAGGCCGTCGACCGCCTTCAGCTTTCGCGCACGGGCGGCCGCGAGCAGCGGCGTCTCCAGCGGCACATAGACGATGTCGGTGACGACGGCGTGGTCGGGCAGCCGGGCGGGATCGGCCGACAGGCCTTCATTGCCATGCATGCCGAGCGCCGTGGTGTTTATCAGCAGGCCGGCATCGCCGAGCAGTTCATCCGTAGCCGCCATGC
The DNA here is from genome assembly GCF_040321815.1 of Mesorhizobium sp. M0239. Lineage (NCBI taxonomy): Bacteria > Pseudomonadati > Pseudomonadota > Alphaproteobacteria > Hyphomicrobiales > Phyllobacteriaceae > Mesorhizobium > Mesorhizobium sp. M0239. Next base: position 82,333 of record NZ_JAMYSG010000028.1, on the reverse strand, counting down.
CATGCGCCGAGACACCGGCGCCGAAACGATCGCGCAGTTCCTGCGCCCGGGCCAGAGTGCGGTTGACGATGCGGATGTCGGCAACGCCGCGCTCCTTCAGCGCATGGATGACGGCGCGCGACGCGCCGCCGGCGCCAAGCACCACCGCCGGACCCTTGCTCGCCCAGCCCGGCGCATGATCGTCGAGGTTGGCGGCAAAGCCGTGCGCGTCGGTGTTGCCGCCACACAGGACGCCGTCCTCGAACCACAGCGTGTTGACGGCGCCGATTTCTTGCGCCGCCTGGTCGCGGCGTTCGGCCAATGCGAAAGCCGCTTCCTTGTGCGGGATGGTGATGTTGCCGCCGCGGAAGTCGTTTGCCTGCAGCGTTTTCACGAACGCGCCAAAATCCTGCGGCGCGACATCGATGGCCTGGTAGCTCCCGTCGATGCCATGTTTGGCCAGCCAGTGGCCATGGATCTTCGGCGAGCGCGAATGCTTGACCGGATGGCCTGACACGAAGGCCTTCTTTGACACCTCAGCCATCGATCGCTCCCAGGTCACGCAGTTCGGCCAGCAGCGGCAGAAGCGGCAGGCCGACAATGGTGAAATGATCGCCCTCGATTTTCTCGAACAATTGAATGCCTTCGCCTTCGATCTGATAGGCGCCGACGCTTCCCAGCGCCTTGGCGCCGACGCGGGCGAGGTGGCGGCCGATGAAGGCTGGGTCAAGCTTGCGCATGGTCATCGAAGCGATGCCGACATGCCGCCACAAAACCCTGCCATCGCGGACCAGCACGGCGGCGCTGTTCAACTGATGGGTCTTGCCCGACAGCGCCAGGAGATGACGGCGCGCGCCTTCCCTATCGGCCGGCTTGTGGAACACCTCGTCGCCGAGCGACAGCGTCTGGTCGCAGCCCAGAACCAGGGCGCCCGGCCTGCGCTCGCTGACTTCTGTGGCCTTGGCCTCGGCCAGCACCAGGGCGACGTCCTCGGGCGAGACGCCGCTATCCTGCAAAGGCCCCTCGAGCGCGCGCTCGTCGACTTCGGCCGGAACCGCCTCGACCTCGACGCCGGCGTTGACCAGCATCGCCTTGCGGAACGGGCTGCCGGAAGCGAGGATGAGTTTCTCGGTCATGGTTTTAAGCGCCTGATCAATTGTCTAACCGTTGTTGAGATTCTGGCTCCAACAGAAAACCGCTGGCACCTTCGACCACCGTCACGGCATGGATCCTAGGGTCTCCGCGACGTCGCTTCGCTCCTGCTCCGCCCTAGGATGACGAAGGCGTGATGGCTTTTTTGGCCAATCGCGGATGTCGGGTTTGGCATCTGCGCTGTCGAACAGCAGCTGGTGGCAATCGCAAACCTTCGAAATTGGCCGAGACAATCGTCCCTTCGTCATCCTAGGGCGAAGCAAGGAGCCAAGCGACGCGGCGCAGACCCTAGGATCCATGCCGTGACCTTCGAACTTCGCGGCGTCGAAATAGCCGGGCAAAACCTCACCCGGCTGCTGGCCTCATTTATCTCGTCTTCCCCCGCAGGGCAACGATGGCCGCCGCCGTTTCCTCGATCGAGCGGCGGCTGACGTCGATCATCGGCCAGCCATGGCGCGTGCAGATCTTGCGGGCATAGGCGAGCTCTTCGCTGATCGCCGCGCGGTCGACATAATCCGATGCCTCATACGAGCTGCTGTTGCCGAGGATGCGGTTTTGCCGGACATGCGAGATGCGCTCGGCGGTGGCGATCAGCCCGACGATCAGGGGCTTGCTGGCGGCAACCAGGCTTTCCGGCACCGGCACGCCGAGCACGATCGGGATGTTGGCGGTCTTGATGCCGCGGTTGGCGAGATAGATGCTGGTCGGCGTCTTCGACGTGCGAGAAATGCCGATCAGCACCACATCGGCATCGTCCATATTGAGCGGCAATTGGCCGTCATCATGGTCCATGGTGAAATTGAGCGCATCGATGCGGCGGAAATATTCGGCGTCGAGGACATGCTGGGCGCCGACGCGCCGGCCGGCCGGGGTGCCGAGATAGGACTGGAACACGGTCAGCACCGGCTCCAGCACCGATACACAGGGCAGGCCCATGGCCGCGCAGCGCTCGTCGATGCCGCGCGCCAGCTTCTGGTCGACGACCGTATAGAGGATGATGCCCGGTTCCTCCTCGATGTCCTCGAACACCTTCGCCACCTGCTTTTCGGTGCGGATCAGCGGATAGATATGCTCTATGGCGCGCGCGTCCTTATACTGCGCCGAAGCTGCCCGGCCGGCGGCAAGCAGCGTTTCGCCGGTCGCGTCGGAAATCAGGTGCAGGTGGAAGAAGCTCTGGGGTTTGTTCACAGGGGTCACCTGGGGCTGTGGGCTTCTGTGGATAAAGCGGGATGAAAAGACTGGCCTGTCGGAGGCGACTGTATCAGATGGCAGTTTGTCCACAATTCGATGCGCTGTCAGCTTCGTCGGGCGACTGGGGACAAGTTTGGGGACGGCTTTTTTCGACTACGGTCCGTCCACAGGACCCGCCTTTGACCGCTGTGCCTAACACTTTGACTCGATTGATCGATTCGGAGCTATCCCCAGAACCCTACATCTGGGAAAAAGAAGCACGCGACAATATGTTGGCTGGTGTTTTCCGGGGCAAAGCGGGACAGGTGACAACCACCAGAACCAACAGACTCTTAGAATCAGAAGAATCTTAGATATAAGAATCTTTGATTATAGAAGAGGCTGGGAGAAGCGAGCGCCCGATGCCCCAGAACCGGATCATGCTGGATGTCCTGAAGGGCAAGGCTCATTTTCCGCCTCCGCTCTGGATGATGCGTCAGGCCGGGCGCTATCTGCCGGAGTATCGGGAGACACGCAGGCGAGCAGGCTCGTTCCTGGACCTCTGCTACGATCCTGACCTTGCGGTCGAAGTGACCTTGCAGCCGATCGAGCGTTTTGGTTTCGATGCCTCGATCCTGTTTTCCGATATCCTTGTCGTTCCGCATGCGCTTGGCCGTGACGTGCGCTTCGAAGAGGGCAGAGGGCCGCTGCTGACGCCGATCACCGCGCCGGAGATTTTGGCTCTGGAAGGCAAGGTGTTTCACGTGAATCTCGAACCGGTCTACGAGACGGTTCGCCGGTTGCGGGCCAAACTGCCCGAAGAGACAACCCTGATAGGCTTCTGCGGCGCGCCGTGGACGGTGGCGACCTACATGATCGCCGGCCATGGCACACCCGACCAGGCGCCGGCGCGGCTTTTTGCCTATCGCGAGCCGGTGGCGTTTCAACGACTGCTGAAGGTGCTTGCCGAACATTCGGCCGCCTATCTCATCCGCCAGATCGAGGCGGGTGCGGATGTGGTGCAGATTTTCGATTCCTGGTCCGGCGTGCTGGACGATGAAACTTTCGACCTGTTCTGCGTTCAGCCGATGGCCGAGATCGTTGGCCGGGTGCGGGCGGTTCATCCCGATGTTCCGATCATCGGTTTTCCCAAGGGCGCCGGTTCGCGCTACCGGACCTATCGGCAAAAGACCGGCGTAACGGCGCTGGGGATCGACTGGACGGTGCCCTTGGTCGCGGCGAAGGAATTGCAGCGCTCAGGTGCGGTTCAGGGCAATCTCGATCCCTTGCGGCTCGTGGCTGGCGGCAAGGCGCTGTCGGATGGCGTCGAGGCGATCCTGGGAGCGCTGGGAGACGGGCCGCTGATCTTCAACCTCGGCCACGGCATCACGCCGGAGACGCCGATCGCCCATGTCGAGGCGATGGTGAAACAGGTGCGGAGCGCGACACGCTGATGGCTCAGATGAACAACACGAACAGCACCGGCCGGGCGATGATGCGCATGACGATCGGTATCGCGGTGCTGGTCGTTCTCACCGCGCTTTTGTATTTGGCGGCACCCGACAGCTTCTATCCCTGGGCCAAGGCGATCCATATCCTCGCCGTCATCTCATGGATGGCCGGCATGCTCTATCTGCCGCGGCTGCTGGTCTATCACGCCGATGCCGAGAAGGGCTCGGTGCAGTCAGAAACCTTCAAGGTGATGGAGCGGCGCCTGCTGCGGGGCATCATCAACCCGGCGATGATCGTCACCTGGGTGTTCGGCCTGTGGCTCGCCTGGAAGGGTTTTGGTTTCCAGGGCGGCTGGCTGCACGCCAAGATCGGAGCGGTGCTTTTGCTGTCGGCCATGCATGGCTATCTCTCGGGCGCGGTGCGCAAATTCGCCGAGGACCGCAATGAAAAACCGGCCAGGCACTGGCGAATGGTCAACGAGATCCCCACATTGCTGGTGATCGCAATCGTCATCCTGGTGGTGGTCAAGCCGTTCTGATGCATGTCGATCAAAACGGCCAGGAGCCAGCGACAGGCATTGATGCGTTTTAAGCCTTCATAGGCCACGCAAAACGCAGCTTGCTCTTTCACCCGACCGACGATAAAAGACGGGTCTTCCTTCCCGTCATGCGCCGCCCCTCGTTGTTTTCGGCCGCGCCCGGCATTTGTCGCATCCCGCCGATATTTTCCCAAAGCCTACCCAGACTCCATCTATTCAAGGTCCGTCTATGCAAGAAATGAAACTCGCCGAGTTCAAGAACAAGAAACCGCCAGAGCTGATCGCTTATGCCGAGTCGCTCGAGGTCGAAAACGCCAGCGTCATGCGCAAGCAGGAGCTGATGTTTGCGATCCTGAAGAAGCTGGCCGCCCAGGAGATCGAGATCATCGGTGATGGCGTGGTCGAGGTGCTGCAGGACGGTTTCGGCTTCCTGCGCTCCGCCAACGCCAATTATCTGCCAGGTCCCGACGACATCTATATTTCGCCGTCGCAGATCCGGCGCTTTTCGCTGAAGACCGGCGATACGGTCGAAGGGCCGATCCGCAGCCCGAAAGAGGGCGAGCGCTATTTCGCGCTGCTCAAGGTCAACACCATCAATTTCGACGATCCCGAGAAGATCCGTCACAAGATCCACTTCGACAATCTGACGCCGCTCTATCCGACCAAGCGGCTGAAGATGGAGATCGAGAATGTGACCACCAAGGACATCTCGGCCCGTGTGATCGACCTGGTAGCGCCGATCGGCAAGGGACAGCGCGCTTTGATCAACGCGCAGCCGCGTACCGGCAAGACGGTTCTGATGCAGAACATCGCCCACTCGATCACCGCCAACCATCCGGAATGCTATCTGATCGTGCTTCTGATAGACGAGCGGCCGGAAGAAGTGACCGACATGCAGCGCTCGGTGAAGGGCGAGGTGATCTCCTCGACCTTCGACGAGCCGGCCGTGCGCCACGTGCAGGTCGCCGAAATGGTCATCGAGAAGGCCAAGCGCCTGGTCGAACATGGCCGCGATGTCGTCATCCTGCTCGATTCGATCACCCGTCTCGGCCGCGCCTACAACACCGTCGTGCCGTCATCCGGCAAGGTGCTGACCGGTGGTGTCGACGCCAACGCGCTGCAGCGGCCGAAGCGCTTCTTCGGCGCCGCCCGCAACATCGAGGAAGGCGGCTCGCTGACCATCATCGCCACCGCGCTGATCGATACCGGCAGCCGCATGGACGAAGTCATCTTCGAAGAGTTCAAGGGCACCGGCAACTGCGAAATCCAGCTCGACCGCAAGGTGGCCGACAAGCGCATCTATCCGGCCATGGACATCTTGAAGTCCGGCACCCGCAAGGAAGACCTGCTGGTTTCCAAGCAGGATCTGCAGAAGATTTTTGTGCTGCGCCGCATCCTGGCGCCGATGGGCACCACCGACGCGATCGAGTTCCTGATCGATAAGCTCAAGCAGACCAAGACCAATGCGGATTTCTTCGATTCGATGAACACGTAAAGGTCAGGCCGAAATCTTCCGGTCTGTGTATTGAAGCCCCATTCCGCGAAACCGGGATGGGGTTTTTCATTGTCCGGCGGCAAGTCGCTTTCCCGATATCGGGCGGCTGTATGTGGCGGCAGACGATTTCGCGTTCATGCAAAGCTCGTGTCTGCAAACTGGAAGCAGCGACGTGAAGAAGACAATCCCGACCCTGATCGGCTTTTCGGCCATCCTGACCTGGTCCTTCCTGGCGCTGCTGTCGACCGCTGCGGGCTCGATCCCGCCGTTTCAGCTGGCAGCCATGACCTTCCTGCTCGGAGGGCTGGTCGGCGCCGGCAGCTGGATCTTCCGCCCAGGCGCGATCCGGTCGCTGCGGCAGCCATGGCCGGTCTGGGCGATAGGCACGGCGGGACTGTGCATCTACCACTGCGCCTATTTCTTTGCGATCCAGTCGGCGCCGCCGGTCGAGGTCAGCCTGATCGCCTATCTCTGGCCATTGCTGATCGTCGTCTTTGCAGCTTTCCTGCCCGGTGAGAGGCTGAAGGCTCACCACGTCGTGGGCGTCGTTCTCGGGCTTGCCGGCGCCATCGTGGTGATCACCAAGGGCGGCAATGTCGGCCTAGCCAATGGGGTGATGAAGGGCCATGTCATCGCGCTCTTCTGCGCCTTCATCTGGGCTGGCTATTCCGTCCTGTCACGCCGCTTCGGCCAGGTGCCGACGGATGTCGTGGCCGGTTATTGCTTCATCACGGCGGCGGTCGCTTTCTCGCTGCACCTGATGCTTGAGACCACGGTCTGGCCGCAGACGCCGACGCAGTGGACGGCTATCGTCATTCTGGGCACGATTCCTCTGGGAGCCGGCTTCTACGCCTGGGATTTTGGCTGCAAGCACGGTGACATCATGATCCTTGGCGCCCTGTCCTACGCCGCGCCGCTGTTGTCGGTCATCGTGCTGTTGCTGGCAGGCTTTGGTGTGTTTCACTGGTCGGTGGCGCTCGCCTGCGTGCTGATCACCATCGGTGCGGTGATCGCCGCCAAGGATTTGCTGTTCAAGCGCCGGCCGGCTGGTTCTTCGACCGAGGCGTTCTCCGAGCCGGCGCAAGGCGCCTGACCTATTGGTGGTTGAGAAGGCGTTCCAGCTCTTCGGGACCCGTGACGGCGGGAAGACAAACCTGGCCGGTGCAGAGCCAGGCGCCCGCTTTATCGGTCGGCGGCAGCATCCCGCCGGGTAGCAAGGGTCGATTCGTATCCGTACCGATCGGCACGATGATGTCCACCCGCCTTGGATCCGGGTTTTGATTCGCAACCGGAACGAGCTTTGGATCGCCCAGCGTATCGACGATGACCAGTTTGAGCGGCTCGATCGCCAGCGCGCAGGCGTTGACGATGCCGGCCTGGCCATAGGTCTGGTTTGCGGCACGGCCGGCGGCATGTTCGGCGACCTCCCAGGCTTTCTCGTGCAGCTCGAGATCGCCGGTGACGGAGGCGAGCCGGACCAGTGCTTCGATGATTTGGCCGGTGGCGGACGGAATGGCCTCGTCGACATCGCCGCGGATGCGGATCGGCACGTCGGTGCTGTCCGAGGCAGTCAGGTAATAACCTGCCTTTTCGGCATCGGCGTGCCAATGGTCGAGTTGCTCGACGAACTGGCCGGCCAGGTCGACATAACTCCAATCCCCAGTGGCCTCGAACAGCGAGATGGCTGCGTTGGTCATGGCGGCATAGTCGGTGGACAGAGCAGGGAACAGTTTTCTGGCGCCGAGCATCGAGTGCGGCAAGCGGCCGTCGCGGCTGGCAGAGCTGATATGGGCGAAGGCTTTTGCCGCCGCGTCGATCCAGTCAGGCCGCGCCAGCGACCGACCGGCCTCAGCAAAGGCTGCGATCATCTGGCCGTTCCAGTCGGTGAGGATCTTTGCGTCAAGGCCGGGCCTGACCCGCTCTTCCCGGACTGCAAGGAGTTTCCCCTTGAGCGGGCTGACCTCTTCGCGATCGATCACATATTGCGATTGCTGGGCCCTCGTCTGGTGGACAACCGGCTTGCCTTCCCAACCATGCGGGCTGGAGAGCGTGAAGTGATTGACAAACAAGGCGGAATCGTCGCCGAGTGCGGCCTCGATCTCGTCTTGGCTCCAGGTGTAGAACAGCCCTTCCTCGCCGTCGCTGTCGGCGTCGAGACTGGCGGCAAAGGCGCCGCCGTCGACGCGCATTTCGCGCAGCAGCCAGTCGATCGTCTCTTCGATTCGGACCCGGAACAACTCGTTACCGCTTGCGGCATAGGCCCAGTTGCAGAAGCGGATCAGCTGGGCATTGTCGTAAAGCATCTTTTCGAAATGCGGCACCAGCCATTCGGCGTCGGTCGAGTAACGGCTGAGCCCGCCGCCGATATGGTCGTAGATGCCGCCGCTGACCATCTGTTCGAGGCTGTTGAGAACGTCGTCGCGATGGCTGGCGTTGCCGTCGCGCAGCCAGGACAGCCACAGCGTTTGCATGAACGGCGCATTGGGGAATTTCGGCGCGCCGCTTAGGCCGCCGAGATCGCGGTCGACCATGCCGTCTATGCCCTTGGCCAATTCCGCCAGCGTGTCGCGGTCGACCACGGTTCTGGCATGCGAGCCGGCGAGCCGCGCCTCGACATGTGTGGCCAGGCCGTCGGCGCTCTGGTTGAGGCTCGCCCGCTTCTCGCGCCAGGCCTTGTCCACCGCCTCCATCACCTGGATGAAACCGGGGCGGCCATAGCGTGGCTCGCGCGGAAAATAGGTGCCGCCCCAGAACGGCTTGCCGTCCGGCGTCAGGAACATGGTCAGCGGCCAGCCGCCTTGCTCGCCCATGGCGGAGAGTGCAGCCATATAGATCTGGTCGATGTCGGGACGCTCCTCGCGGTCGACCTTGATATTGACGAACAGACGGTTCATGACGGCGGCGACACCATCGTTCTCGAAGCTTTCATGCGCCATGACGTGGCACCAGTGGCAGGCGGCATAGCCGACCGAGAGCAGGATCGGCCTGTCCAGCGCCTTCGCCTCCTCGAGCGAAGCCGGCGACCAGGCCCGCCAGTGGACGGGATTGCCGCTGTGCTGCTGCAGATAGGGGCTGGCTTCTTCAGCAAGCAGATTTTGCGCGGGCAACGTCACGATGGGCAAACTCGGGTGGTCGGATGAGCGTGAAGCTAGGGCGGTTCGGTAGAGCGGGCAAATGATTTCAGGCGATTCCATCGTAGCGCTGTCGAGCGGCCGGCTTCCGGCCGGGGTTGCTGTCATCCGCATTTCCGGCCCGCAGACTCGATTCGTAGTCGAAACGATTGCCGGCGGCATGGTTAAGGACCGCTCGGCAGTTCTGCGCCGATTCAGGGCACCCGATGGGACCGTGCTCGACACCGGCCTGGTCGTTTTCTTTCGCGGTCCGGCCAGTTTCACCGGCGAGGACGTTGCGGAATTCCACGTCCACGGCGGTCGTGCCGTGGTGGCAAAAATGCTGGAGACGATCGCAGGCCATGACGGCGTCAGGCACGCGGAACCTGGCGAATTCACGCGCCGCGCCTTTCTCAACGGCAAGGTCGATCTGCTCGAGACCGAGGCGCTGGCGGACCTCGTCAACGCCGAAACCGAGGCGCAGCGGCGTTTTGCCGTTCAAAATGCCGAAGGCGTTCAGAGCGAACTCTATCTCGGCTGGCGTCGCAGGCTAATCCATGCCCGCGCCATGATCGAGGCGGAAATCGATTTCGCCGATGAGGACGATGTTCCCGGTTCCGTTTCGGATACGGTCTGGTCCGATGTCAGGACGATGATCGGCGAGATCGATCGCCACATCGCCGGGTTTCGCGCCGCCGAGATCATTCGCGACGGCTTCGAGGTCGTGATCCTTGGCGCGCCCAACGCCGGTAAGTCGAGTCTGTTCAATGCCCTGGCCCGGCGGGATGCCGCTATAGTAACGGATGAACCCGGCACGACGCGGGATCTGCTTGAAGTGACACTTGATCTCGGGGGGCTGCGGGTCCGGCTTACCGATACGGCCGGGTTGCGCGATGCGCCGGGGAAGGTCGAGGCGATCGGTATCGAGAAGGCGAGGGCCAAGGCGCATGGCGCCGATCTCTTGCTGTTGCTCAGGGATGTCGCCGATCCCAGGGAGATCGGTTCGCTGCCGACCGAAGCGCCGATCTTGCGTGTCGGCACCAAGCTCGATCTGCTGGAGGACCGCGCGGCGAGCGGCGCGACGGAAGACTACGACCTTGTCATTTCGGTAAAAAACGGGACGGGCGTGGAGAGACTGCTGGCGGAAATCGGCCGGCGAGCTGCGGAAGCAGCCGGCAGCGTCGGTGATGTCCTGCCATCGCGCCTGCGCCACGTCGAATTGCTTGGCGCAGCGAATGGGCACCTGCTTCGCGCGACCGACGGCCAGACTGTCGGGCAGGAATTGCGCGCCGAAGAGTTGCGGCTTTCCGCGGATCGCCTGGGCCGAATCGTCGGCGCCATCGATGTCGAGGACATGCTGGACGTCATCTTTTCGCAGTTCTGCATAGGGAAATGACTCACGTGAAACAGTGGTCCTCGAACAGGAGTTGCTTTCTGGCGTAGAGGCTTGATGGCGCTTGCGGATTGCATGCGTTGGCAACTGGCGGAAACGCTTAACGTCTCGTCATCCTCGGGTCTTCGCCGCGTCACTTCGCTCCTTGCTCCGCCCGTGGATGACGAGGGCGTGGCGGCCTCGGCGGTCACGAATGTCTAGATGGTGGCCACAGCAATGATGAAACTCGGCTGCCGTCCTCGAATCCACCGAACCCGCGCAGCATCATTCGCGCGACTCACGTGAAACATCTGCCCCGATGACTCACGTGAAACACGCGTGAGGGCACGTCCAAGGCTGTTTCACGTGAAACGACCCGCGGAGTTTTCTTGACAGCAAAGCCTCACGGGGACATGTGTCCCTCAATCTTTTGAGTCTAGGACGTTTGGAAATGACCAATCACTATGATGTGGTTGTGGTGGGCGGCGGCCACGCGGGTTGCGAGGCGGCCAGCGCTGCCGCGCGCGCTGGTGCCAGGACCGCGCTGGTGACGCTGCGCTTTGACACGATCGGGGTCATGTCATGCAATCCGGCGATCGGCGGGCTCGGCAAGGGCCACCTGGTGCGCGAAATCGATGCCATGGATGGCCTGATGGGGCGCGTGGCGGATGCCGCCGGCATTCAATTCCGCCTGCTCAACCGCCGCAAGGGTCCAGCGGTGCGCGGACCCCGGACGCAGGCCGACAGAAAGCTCTATCGCCTTGCCATGCAGGAAGCGATTCTGCAGCAGAATGATCTCGACGTGGTCGAAGGCGAGGTTCTGGACTTCGAAATCGCCGATGGGCAGATCGTGGCCGTTCTCCTGGCCGATGGAGGGCGGCTTGCCTGTGGCGCTGTCGTCCTGACGACCGGGACTTTTCTGCGCGGGCTTATACATATCGGCGAGAAGAAGATTATTGCCGGCCGCATGAACGAGCAGGCCAGTCTTGGTCTGTCGGCAACGATGGACCGCGCCGGCTTCAAGCTCGGTCGGCTGAAGACCGGCACGCCGCCACGGCTCGACGGCCGGACCATCGACTGGGCGTCGCTGGAAAGCCAGGCGGCGGATGAGAATCCTGTGCCGTTCTCGCTGATGACCGACCGCATCACCACGCCGCAGATCGAGTGCGGCATCACCCGCACGACGACGGCCACGCATGAGTTGATCCGCGTCAATCTTGGCCGGTCGGCCATGTATTCCGGCTCTATCGCGGGCGTTGGGCCGCGTTATTGCCCGTCGATCGAGGACAAGATCGTCAAGTTCGGCGATAGGGACGGGCACCAGATTTTTCTGGAGCCGGAAGGGCTGGACGACGATACCGTTTATCCCAATGGTATTTCGACCTCGCTGCCCGAAGACGTACAGCTCGATATATTGAAAACCATTCCGGGGCTGGAGCGCGCAACCATGCTGCAGCCCGGCTATGCCATCGAGTATGATCATGTCGATCCGCGCGAACTGCATCAGACGCTGGAGACGAAGCGCATTAGTGGCCTTTTCCTTGCCGGACAGATCAACGGCACGACCGGCTATGAAGAGGCGGCCGGGCAAGGCTTGCTCGCAGGACTCAATGCGGCGCGGCGGGCTGGGCGCAGCGAGCAGATCGTGGTGAGCCGCACCGAAGCCTATATCGGCGTGATGGTCGACGATTTGACCAGCCGCGGCATCAGCGAACCCTACCGGATGTTCACCTCGCGGGCCGAGTTCCGGCTGTCGTTGCGTGCCGACAATGCAGATGAACGGCTGACGCCGCTCGCTTCTAAACTGGGCATCGCTTCGGCGCAGCGGATGCAGCGCTACGGACAGGTGATGCAAAGCCTGGACGAGGCGCGGGATCTGGCGAAGTCGCTCGCCCTGACGCCGAATGAGGTCGCGCGGCACGGGCTGGAGATCAACCGGGATGGCGTGCGCCGGTCCGGTTATGAACTGTTGTCCTATCCTGATGTCGATGTCGCCTGGCTGGCTCGTGTCGATCCGCGCTTTGCGGATATAGACGCGAAGACGGCGGAACGCCTCGAAACGGAAGCGAAATATTCCGTCTATCTGGATCGCCAGAAAACTGACGTCGCGCAGATCCGGCTTGAAGAGAGCCGGCTGATTCCGGAGACCATCGATTTCGCCGGAGTGCCGGGTCTGTCGAACGAGCTGAAGCAGAAGATGCAGGCGCGGCGGCCGCGCTCCATCGCTGATGCTCAGCGCATGGAAGGCATGACGCCGGCGGCGCTGGCGATTATCGTCGCGCATGTCCGTCACGCGGAGAGCGCCCAGCGCCCACAAAAGGATGTTGCGTGAGTTCTTTTTCCCTGGAGAGCCTGCAGGATGCGGCAGGCCCGGTTTCACGTGAAACATTCGATCGGCTGGTGGCGTTCGAGCAGATGTTCCAGAAATGGAATCGCAGCATCAATCTCGTGGCGCAATCCACGTCGGGCGATGTCTGGCAGCGCCATATATTGGACAGCGCGCAGTTGGCGCGAATCGAGCCTCGGGCGACGCGCTGGGTCGATCTCGGTTCGGGCGGCGGATTTCCCGGCCTTGTCATGGCTTTTCTGCTTGTAGAGCGTGACGGCGCCAGCATCGATCTGGTTGAAAGCAATCGAAAAAAAGCATCCTTCCTGCAGGCTGTCGTCGGGCAGTTCAGGCTGCCGGCGCGGGTGGTGGCGCACCGCATCGATGACAGCCACGCGCTTGTTTCCACACCGCAAATCGTCACGGCGCGGGCGCTGGCTCCGCTTTCGACCTTGCTGGAGCTTTCGGCGCCCTGGCTGATTTCAGGCGCGCGCGGCCTGTTCCACAAAGGGCGGGATTATCGCGCCGAGGTGCAAGAAAGCGTTCACCGATGGTCCTTCGATCTGGTAGAACATCCAAGTGTGACCGACCCGCATGGGGTCATCCTTGAACTGTCCAACCTGCGACCTGTCTGATCCGCGACGTGTCAGACGCTTTGGCGACCCAAAATGAACTTCTGGCATAGAACCCATGATGACGAATGGCCCCCGAATCATCACCGTAGCCAACCAGAAGGGCGGTGTCGGCAAGACCACCACCGCCATCAATCTGGCGACCGCGCTGGCCGCGATCGGCGAAAAGGTGCTGATCGTCGATCTCGATCCGCAGGGAAATGCCAGCACCGGCCTCGGCATCGATCGCAAGGACCGTACTGTGTCCTCCTATGACGTGCTGACCGGCGAGCTTGAGCTGGAGGCCGCGGCCATCCCCACAGCCGTGCCCGGCCTGTCGATCGTGCCGTCGACGCTCGACCTGCTCGGCATCGAAATGGAGATCGCCTCGGCGCCCGACCGTGTGCTCAAGCTGCGCAATGCGCTGCGCGCTGCGACCGAGCGCGGCGCACCATTCGGCTATGTGCTGATCGACTGCCCGCCATCGCTCAATCTTTTGACTTTGAATTCAATGGCTGCGGCCGATTCTGTTCTTGTACCGCTGCAATGCGAGTTTTTCGCGCTCGAAGGTCTCAGCCAGTTGCTGGAGACTGTCGAGCAGGTGCGCCGCTCGATCAATCCGGATCTCACCATCCAGGGCATCGTGCTGACCATGTATGACGGCCGCAACAACCTCGCCAACCAGGTGGTGCAGGATGTGCGGGCGCATATGGGCGACAAGGTCTACGAGACCGTCATTCCGCGCAATGTGCGGGTGTCCGAGGCGCCGTCCTACGGCAAGCCGGCGATCCTCTATGATTTGAAGTGCTCCGGCAGCCAGGCCTATCTGCAACTGGCGTCGGAAGTGATCCGCCGCGAGCGCAAGTTGCGCGCCGCTTGATTAGGCCGGATGCATAGCTAAGAGCCGATTCGATACCGAAACGATTTGGAATAGCCAACTGGAATAAAGATGAGCGAAGACCTTTCAAGAAAGAGACTGGGGCGTGGACTGGCTGCGCTGATCGGAGAGATCGATCGTCCGGCAGTCCCCGAAAAGCCTGGCTTGAGCGCCGACGGCAAGGTGCCGATCGAGTTCCTGGCCCCCAATCCGAAAAATCCGCGCCGGCATTTCGGCGACGCCGAGCTGACCGATCTTGCCCAGTCGATCCGCGAACACGGCGTCGTCCAGCCGGTGGTGGCGCGGCCTTCGCCGACACAGGCCGGCCGCTACGAAATCATCGCCGGCGAGCGGCGCTGGCGCGCGGCGCAGCGCGCCGGGCTGTCCGAGATCCCGGTCATCATCCGCGAGGTCAACGACCGCACCGCGCTCGAACTGGCGATCATCGAGAACGTCCAGCGCACCGATCTCAATGCGGTCGAGGAGGCGCTTGGTTATCAGCAACTGATCGACGAGCACGGCTACACCCAGGCCGATCTCGGCCAGGTGATCGGCAAGAGCCGCAGCCATGTCGCCAACACGCTCAGGCTCTTGAAGCTGCCGGACGTGATCCGCGACATGCTGGTCGACGGCGCCCTGTCTGCCGGCCATGCCCGCACGCTGGTGACGGCGGAAGATCCGGCCGGCCTTGCCAAGCGCATCGTCGAAGAGGGCCTTTCGGTGCGCCAGGCCGAAGCGCTGGCGCAGATGCCGGCCGGCACCAGCAGCGCCAGGGAAGCCAAGCCGGCGCCAAGTCCTGACGAAAAGGACGCCGACACGCTGGCGCTGGAAAAACTGTTGACCGACACGATCGGCATGATCGTGTCGGTGGATCACAAGGGCAGAGGCGGCGTGCTGCGGGTTTCGTACCGGTCGCTGGAACAGCTTGATGAGCTGTGCCGCAGGCTGAAGCAGGATCGGTAATTAGCCGGCGAATAAAGCTCGACTTTGGCTCGGCCGGCAATATCTTGAGAAGCACAAAGGGCTGTCGGTTGCCGGCCCTTCTCTTTTGCGGCCGTGGTGTTTAGTGAAGGTGACCGAACTGCCAATCTCCCCTCTCGTGGGGGAGATGCCCGGCAGGGCAGAGGGGGCGTGAAGGGACGCCAGCCTTGGTCACTTCTAGATAGCTGACAGCTGTCAGGCGGCGCATCTTAGCCAACAGAGACGTCGGCGGGACAGCGCCCCCTCTGGCTTGCCAGCCATCTCCCCCACGAGGGGGGAGATCGCCAATCTCCTACCTTTGCGCCAGCCGGCTGCTTTCCACGGCAATACCAAGCAGCGCCTGCCTTGCCAGCGCGACGGAAAGATCCGGCCTTCGCCGCGTCTGCAGGACCGCTGTCTGCAGCCGCGTCAGCGCGCGGCCGAGCGCGTCGGTGCTCCAGCGCTCCAGCGCCTTCTCGACCAGCTTGCGCCGCGAAAAAAACACCGGCGGGCGAGCGGCGGCGACGACCGAGGCGGCGTTGCGGTTGCTGGACTCCATCTGGCCGCGCATGGTCTGGATCTGCTGCAACTGCCGCATTGCCGAGGACAGCACCAGAAAGGGCTGGCCGCCGGACTGGCAATGGCGGGTGAAGGCGATATCGAAGTCGCCGATCTTGCCTTCGAGAAGCGCGTCGACCGCGTCGTCGAAAGAGGCGCCGGACACATCACCCGACATGGCCTTGACCTCTTCCAGGCCGATCTCGTTCTGGCCATGGGCGTAGAGCACGAGCTTCTCGATCTCGCCGCGCGAGGCCAGCCGGTCGCCGCCGAGATTGCGGCGCAGCGCCTGCCTCGCCTCCATGGTCATCGACATGCCGGCCTTGCCCAGTTCGGCATCAATGACGCCGTCGATGTCGCGCGCCTCATCGGCATAGCACGGCAGCGCCATGGCATTGTCCGCCGCCTCGACGATGGCGCGCAGGCCGACACCCTTCTTGAGATCGCCGGCCTCGATGAGAATGATGGCATCGCGCGCGGGCTCCGCCGTCAGCGCCTTGACGTCGTCGGCCAATGCCTTCTGGCCGCTGGCATTGCGCACCCACAGCAGCCGCCGGTCGGAAAACATTGGCACGGTGCGGGCTTCGTCGAGCAGCCGGCCCTCGTCGCGGTCGACCTCCGAACCCTCCAGCCGGACCACGGAGAAGGGATCGTCGAGAGGCAGGCCGGTCTTGCCGGCAAAGGCCTTCGCCCGCTCGGAGACGAGGCCGCGATCGGGGCCGTAAAGCAGGACGATGGAAATGCGCGCATCAGGCCGCGCCAACCACCCATCGACCTCATATGCTTTCTTCTGTGCCATGGCGGGTTGGTTAGCATGATGCGGGGGCGGGGTGAATGGAGGTTGGTGATTGGGGCAAAGGATGATGCGCGTGATTTTCTCGCAGCGTGGAAGATTGGCAAAAGCGGCGGAGCGAGTAATCTCCCCCCTTGAGGGGAGATGTCGCCGAAGGCGACAGAGGGGGTCGTTGCGCGTGGAGCGCTAACCTTCGTCTGCCGCAAGGAGGTCGCATCCAGTCGAACCGACCCCCTCTGGCCTGCCGGCCATCTCCCCCTCAAGGAGGGAGATTACGCTTCGCCGCCTTCGCCAATCACCTTATCTTCCGGCAAACCCAGCCCAACCTTCTCCCTAATTGCGCGCCGTCCCCCAACATCGACAAGAAATTTCGTCGACATATCTTCATCTTGGTGCTGGGGAGGCTGGATCGGCCGGCGCGGCCGGGACCGACGTCCGCATGCTACCCCGACGAATTCGCACTGGCCTGGCGGCGCAGATATGCAAATATCGGCGCCAGGCAACATTGGAGGACAAAGGTCATGGCCGATGCTGGGATGTTGCGTTTCCACGTTCCGGAACCGGAAGTGCGGCCGGGCGGGACGCCTGACTTTTCCAATGTGCCGATCCCCAAGGCCGGCTCGGTGCCGCGCCCCGAAATCTCCGTCGATCCGCGAACCATCCGCGATCATGCCTTCTCGATCATCCGCGTGCTGAACCGCACTGGTGAGGCCGTCGGTCCCTGGGCCGGCCTGCTTTCCAGCGACGAGCTGTTGGCCGGCCTGCGCCACATGATGACGCTGCGGACCTTCGACGCGCGCATGCAGATGGCGCAGCGGCAGGGCAAGACCTCGTTCTACATGCAGCATCTGGGCGAAGAGGCGGTGGCTTGCGCCTTCCGCAAGGCGCTGGCGCCGGGCGATATGAATTTTCCGACCTATCGCCAGGCAGGGCTGCTCATCGCCGACGGCTATCCGATGGTCACGATGATGAACCAGATCTATTCCAACGAGGCCGATCCGCTGAAGGGCCGGCAATTGCCGGTCATGTATTCGTCGAAGGAGCACGGCTTCTTCTCGATCTCCGGCAATCTGGCGACGCAGTACATCCAGGCGGTCGGCTGGGCGATGGCCTCGGCGATATCGAACGATTCGCGCATCGCAGCCGCCTGGATCGGCGACGGCTCGACGGCCGAATCCGACTTTCATTCGGCGCTGGTGTTCGCCTCCACCTACAAGGCGCCGGTCGTGCTCAACGTCGTCAACAACCAGTGGGCAATCTCGACCTTTCAAGGCATCGCGCGCGGCGGCTCGGGCACGTTTGCTGCCCGGGGCCTCGGCTTCGGCATCCCGTCATTGCGCGTCGACGGCAACGACTATCTCGCGGTGCATGCGGTTGCCAAATGGGCGGCGGAGCGGGCGCGCAGCAATCTCGGGCCGACGCTGGTCGAATATGTCACCTACCGTGCCGGCGCGCATTCGAGCTCGGACGACCCCTCGGCCTATCGGCCAAAGACCGAATCCGACGCCTGGCCGCTCGGCGATCCGATCGTGCGGCTGAAGAACCATCTCATCGCGCTCGGCGTCTGGTCGGACGAGCGGCACGCGCAGGCCGAGGCGGAAATCCTCGACACGGTAATCGCAGCGCAGAAGGAAGCGGAAAGCCACGGCACGCTGCATGCCGGCGGCAAGCCGTCGACGCGCGACATGTTCGAAGGGCTCTATGCCGAGATGCCGCCGCATCTCAGACGCCAGCGCCAGCAGGCGGGGGTTTGAGCCATGCCGAGACGGACCATGATCGAGGCCATTCGCGATGCCATGGACGTGTCGATGGGGCGCGACGACAAAGTCGTCGTGTTCGGCGAAGATGTCGGCTTCTTCGGCGGCGTATTCCGCTGCACGCAAGGCCTGCAGGCCAAATACGGCAAGAGCCGCTGCTTCGATGCGCCGATCAACGAATCCGGCATTGTCGGCTCGGCCATCGGCATGGCCGCCTATGGCTTGAAGCCGTGCGTGGAGATTCAGTTTGCCGACTACATGTATCCGGCCTACGACCAGCTGACGCAGGAAGCGGCACGGCTGCGTTACCGCTCCAACGGCGATTTCACCTGTCCGATCGTGGTGCGCATGCCGACCGGCGGCGGCATTTTTGGCGGCCAGACGCACAGCCAGAGCCCGGAAGCGCTGTTCACCCATGTGTCGGGACTGAAGACCGTGGTGCCGTCCAACCCACATGACGCCAAAGGGCTACTCATCGCGGCGATCGAAGACCCCGATCCGGTGATTTTTTTGGAGCCGAAGCGGCTCTACAACGGCCCTTTCGACGGCCATCACGACCGGCCGGTGACGCCGTGGTCGAAACATGAGCTCGGAGAGGTCGCCGACGGCCACTACACCGTGCCGCTCGGCAAGGCGGCGATCCGCCGGGCAGGCTCGGCCCTCACCGTGCTCGCCTACGGCACCATGGTCTATGTCGCGCAGGCGGCCGTCGAAGAAACGGGCATCGATGCCGAGATCATCGATCTCAGGACGCTTTTGCCGCTCGACCTCGACACGATCGTCGCCTCGGTCAAGAAGACTGGGCGCTGCGTCATCGTGCACGAGGCGACGCTGACGTCGGGCTTCGGCGCCGAACTGTCGGCCCTGGTGCAGGAAAACTGCTTCTATCACCTCGAAGCGCCGGTCGCTCGCGTTGCCGGCTGGGACACGCCCTATCCGCATGCGCAGGAATGGGACTATTTCCCCGGTCCCGCCCGGGTAGGCCGTGCTTTGCTTGAAACCATGGGGGCCTGAGATGGGCGAACACATCATCAAGCTGCCCGATGTCGGCGAGGGTGTCGCCGAAGCCGAGCTCGTCGAATGGCACGTCAAGATCGGCGACATGGTGCGCGAGGACACCGTGCTTGCCGCCGTCATGACCGACAAGGCGACGGTCGAAATCCCGTCGCCTGTCGACGGCGAAATCCTGTGGCTGGGCGCCGAGATCGGCGACACGGTGGCGATCGGCTCGCCCATCGTGCGGCTGAAGGTGGCAGGCGAGGGCAATGTTGCGGGTGGTGCGACGCCGGCAAAAGTCACGGCTGAGAGTACCCCCACCCCTAGCCCCTCACAAGGGGGAGGGGGACGCGCCACGGCCTCCAAGGGCGGAGCAAAATCTACTTCGCCATCATCAGAGTCCTCCGCAAAAAGCGTGCGAGCAGCGCAGACAGAATCCCCCTCCCCCTTGTGGGGAGGGGCTAGGGGCGGGGGTACTGCGCCGACGTCCGGAGTTGTCGCGCCCGCCGGCGCACCCCGTCCCGAGGGCGAAAGACCGTTGGCCTCTCCGGCCGTCCGTCTGCGGGCAAAAGAGGCGGGCATCGATCTCCGGCAGGTTGCGGGGAGCGGCCCTGCCGGGCGCATCGGCCATGAGGATATCGAGGCGTTCCTGGCGCGCGGCCCGCAGGTCGCCAGGACATCCGGTCTCGCCCGCAACGATACGATACAGGACATCAAGGTGGTCGGGCTGCGGCGCAAGATCGCCGAGAAGATGACGCTGTCCAAATCGCGCATCCCGCACATCACCTATGTCGAGGAGATCGACGTCACCGCGCTGGAGGAATTGCGCGCCGCACTCAACAAGGAGAAGCGCCCGGGCGCGGAGCGGCCGAAGCTGACGCTGCTGCCGTTCCTGATGCGGGCGATGGTCAAGGCGATAGCGGACCAGCCCAACCTCAATTCGCTGTTCGACGACGAGGCCGGCATCATCCACCAGCATGGCGGCATCCATATCGGCATTGCCGCGCAGACGCCGTCGGGGCTGGTGGTGCCGGTGGTCAGGCATGCCGAGGCGCGCGACATCTGGGAATGCGGCACTGAGGTCATCAGGTTGGCCGAGGCTGCCAAGTCCGGCACCGCGACACGCGACGAGCTGTCCGGCTCGACCATCACCATCACCTCGCTCGGCGCCATGGGCGGCGTGGCGACGACGCCGGTGATCAACCATCCGGAAGTGGCGATCATCGGCGTCAACAAGATGATGGTGCGGCCGGTGTGGGACGGCACCCAGTTCATGCCGCGCAAGATGATGAACCTGTCGTCGAGCTTCGACCATCGCGTCATCGACGGCTGGGACGCGGCGGTGTTCATCCAGCGGATAAAGACGCTGCTGGAAACACCGGCGCTGATTTTCGTGGATTGAGGGGATGAGAACCGTCGCAAAGGCCCCCTCACCCGGATTGCCAGCCGAATTGCAAAGGCAATTAGGGGCAATCCGACCTCTCCCCGAGGGGAGAGGAGGTCGTCAGCGCAGGCGCCAGTCTCTTCTCCCCAGCGGGGAGAAGGTGGCCGCGAAGCGGCCGGATGAGGGGGCCTTCCTCACCAAAAAGAGCGTATCCCCATGAAAGAAATCTCCTGCAAGCTGCTGGTCATCGGCGCGGGTCCCGGTGGCTATGTCTGCGCCATCCGTGCCGGGCAGCTCGGCGTCGACACGGTGATCGTCGAGTCGGGCAAACCAGGCGGCACCTGTCTCAATGTCGGCTGTATCCCGTCCAAGGCGCTGATCCATGCGGCGGAAGAGTTCGAGAGGGTCTCACACATGGCGGGCGGCAAGAGCCCGCTTGGCATTTCGCTCACCGCACCGACGCTCGACCTGGCTAAGACGATCACTTGGAAGGACGGCATCGTGAGCCGGCTCAACAGCGGCGTCGCCGGCCTGCTCAAGAAGGCAGGAGTCAAGACCGTGCATGGCTGGGCGAGCTTTCGCGACGGCAAGACTGTGGAGGTCGAGACCGAGACGGGAAGCCAAGTGATCCGCGCCGAGGCGATCGTCATCGCCACCGGCTCGACGCCGGTCGAACTGCCGTTCCTGCCCTTTGGCGGTCCGGTGATTTCCTCAACCGAGGCGCTGGCACTCGGTGAGGTGCCAAAAAAACTTGCCGTCGTTGGTGGCGGCTATATCGGACTGGAACTCGGCATGGCCTTCGCCAAAATGGGCGCCAAAGTGACCGTGGTCGAGGCGTTGCCGCGCGTGCTGGCGCAATATGATGCGGAACTCACCCGGCCGGTGGTCAAGCGGCTCAACGCACTCGGCATCGAGGTGATGCTGGGTGCAAAGGCCAAGGGGCTGTCGACCAAAGGCGACGCGCTGCTGATCGAGACATCCGACGGCAAGAGCGCCAAGGTCGCCGCCGAAAAAATCCTGGTGACGGTCGGCCGCAAGCCGGTGACCGAAGGCTGGGGGCTCGACCAGATCGACCTTGATATGGCTGGAAAATTCATCCGCATCGACGAGCAGTGCCGCACCTCGATGCGCGGCATCTTTGCCATCGGTGACGTCACCGGTGAGCCGATGCTGGCGCACCGGGCGATGGCCCAGGGCGAGATGGTCGCCGAGATCATCGCCGGTCACAAGCGCAACTGGGACAAGCGCGCCATTCCCGCCGTTTGCTTCACCGATCCGGAACTCGTCACCGCTGGTCTTTCACCGGAAGAGGCCAGAGCTCTGGGCGGCGAGATCAAGATCGGCATGTTCCCGTTCGCCGCCAATGGCCGGGCGATGACGAAGCTGGGCGAAGACGGCTTCGTCCGCGTGGTGGCGCGGGCCGACAACCATCTGGTGCTTGGCATCCAGGCGGTCGGGAAAGGTGTGTCGGAACTGGCGGCGTCATTCGGGCTGGCGCTGGAGATGGGCGCGCGGCTGGAGGACATTGCCGGCACGATCCATGCGCATCCGACGCAGGGCGAAGGGTTCCAGGAAGCGGCGCTCAAGGCGCTGGGGCACGCGCTGCATATTTGAGGATGCTTACCCTCCCCCTTGTGGGGAGGGTCGATCCGCGAAGCGGAGCGGGGTGGGGGTCCTCGCCGACCGTCAGCGCTCACCCCACCCCGTCTCGCAGTCTACGCTTCGCTACGCATGCGAGCCGACCCTCCCCACAAGGGGGAGGGTGAAGAACTTCAGCTCGCCAGCCGGCTCACCATCTCGTGCTGGGCATAGGCGCGGCCGAAGCGGTTGGCTAGGAATGCGTCGAGCGCGATGTCTTCCTGCTTGACGAAGCCGGTCGCCGGCAGGCTGCCGTCGGCCAGCATGTCGAGCACGGCGCAGATGCCGGATGCGGTGGTGATCTGGATGGCGCTGCGCACCGTGTCGCCGACACGCTTCGAGTAGATCTTGTTGGCGTAGGTCTCCTGCAGCAGGCGGCCGTTCTTGCGGCCCGAGACGGTGACGAAGACGATGACCACATCCTGCAGCGTCGCCGGCAGGGCGCTCTCGAAAATGTCCTTCAGCACGTCGCGGCGGTGGCGCAGGCCAAGGTCGTTGAGCAGCGCCTTCATGATCGCGGCGTGGCCGGGATAGCGGATCGTGCGGTAGTTCAGCGTGCGCACCTTGCCCTTCAGCGTCTCGGCCAGCGTGCCGAGCCCACCGGAGGTGTTGAAGGCTTCGTAAGTGACGCCGTCGAGTGAGAATTCCTCGCGCTCCTCCAGCGGCGGCACCTCGACCAGTTCGCCCTCGACGATCGCCTCGCAGGGCTCGCAATATTCGTTGATGACGCCGTCGGTGCTCCAGGTCAGATTGTAGTTCAACGCATTGGACGGGTATTGCGGCAAAGCGCCGACGCGCATGCGCACGCTTTCGAGCGTGTCGAATCGGCTGGCGAGATCGTTGGCGACGATCGAGATGAAGCCCGGCGCCAGGCCGCATTGCGGAATGAAGGCGTTTCTGCCGGAGCGCGCCAATTCCTTGACGCGGCGGGTCGAGACGACATCCTCGGTCAGGTCGAGATAGTGCACGCCGGCACTGGCCGCTGCCTCGGCGATGCGGGTGGTCAGATGGAAGGGAGCGGCGCTGAGCACCGCGAATTTGCCGGCGAGGGCGGCTTCCAGCGTGCCGGATGCCTCGATGTCGAGCTCCAGCGTCGCGACCGTGGCCGGCAGTTCGGCGGAAGCGAGCTGTGCTGCCGAGCGGTCGACGAGCGTGACCTGATAATCCCCCGTGGCGGCGAGCATCTCGGCAATGGTCGAGCCGATCTTTCCGGCGCCGACAACGACAATTTTCTTCATGACCGATCCCTCACTGATTGTAAGCCCAGATTCGCAGCTTGCCCGTCGAATGGAAGCGTGGTTTTGTTCGAAACGAAACCATCTATTGGCTAGTCTGCCGAGAAGAATCGTCGAAATGCTCAGTGACGCCGAACAAGCCCTGCTTTCCCTGCTGCGCGAGAATGCGCGCGCCTCGACCGCCGAGCTGGCGCGGCGGCTTGGCGTCTCGCGGACCACGGTACAGAGCCGGATCGAACGGCTGGAGCAGCGCGGCATCATATCAGGCTATGGCGTGCGGCTGGCGCCGGACTACGAGCAGGGGCTGGTGCGGGCACATGTGCTGCTCACCGTGACGCCCAAGCTCGCCGACAAGGTGGTGCGCGCCCTGCGCGGCCTGGCGACGGTCAGGACGCTGCATTCGGTCAGCGGCAATTTCGACATGATCGTCATCGTCGACGCGCCGTCGATCCGCGACCTCGACATGCTGCTCGACCAGATCGGCGCCATGGACGGAGTCGAACGGACTTTGTCGTCGATCATCCTGTCGACGCGGATTGATCGGTGAGGGTCGACGCTGCCAATCTCCCCCCTTGCGGGGGAGATGGCCGGCAGGCCAGAGGGGGGTGCTCAGGCGCTAGCCTCGGCCATCTGCGCCGTGTGACAGATCGACAGGTCGGCGGGACAGCACCCCCCTCTGCCTTGCCAGGCATCTCCCCCGCAAGGGGGGAGATTGGCCGTCACTTCGGCTTTCGCCAATTTCCTTACCTCAGGCATTGGACGAATGGTTCATTTCGCCTACCAATCCAGCGCCGGCGGAAAGCTCACCGCCACCTCAAGGCCAGGCCGACAATCCTCAAGCGTAATCGATGCGCCATGCAGGTCGGCGATGGCCCTGACAAGGCTGAGACCCAGCCCGCTGCCCGGCGTCGAGCGGCTGTGGTCCAGCCGGTAAAGCCTCTGGAACACTTTCTCGCGCTCTTCCGCCGGAATGCCGGGACCGTTGTCGGCGACACCGGCAACGACGCGTTCGCCCTGGCGCGTCGCCGACAGCTTTATCGTCGTGCCCGATGGACAATGGCGTAGCGCGTTCTCGACCAGATTGGCGAACATCTGCGTCAACAGCTCGCGATCGCCATGGATCAGGTCCGTCGTTTCCTGTGATTGCGCCAACGACAGCGACTTTCCGTCGTCCTCGGCCACGTCGGCATAGATCTCGGCGATGGTTTGCAACACCTCGCCCAGATCGACATCGCTGAACCGCGCCCGGCGGGCGCCGGCCTCGATCTGCGCGATACGCAGCAGCGCATCGAAGGTCTCGTTGATCTGCAGGCTCTCGGCATGCGCCTCGGCCAGTTCAGCCGCGATCTTCTGGCCCGACAGATTCTTTTCCGATGCGGTGTCGAGGATCATCTGCAACCGGTTGAGGGGCGTCTTCAGATCGTGGGCGATGTTGGCGCTGACCTGTTTCATGCCTTCGACCAGTGCCGACAGGCGATCGAGCGCGGCATTGACCTGGCTGGAGACGATGTCGATGTCGTCGCCCTTGCCGGTCAGCGGAATGCGGGTGTCCAGCCGTCCATGCGAGACATCCACCATGGTGGCGGCGATGCCGTCGAGACGGCGCTGGACTCGCGAAGCCAGCAGGGCGCCGCCGGCGACCGCCAGCCCGGTGATGATCAGGGTTCCCCAGCCAAAGCTCATCAGCACGATCCTCTCCAGCTCCTCCGTCTCGGAAAGGCTGAAGGCGACGGTCAAGGTGTTGCCGCCGACCGGGCCGGAATAGGCGCGGTACTCGGCGCCGGGCGGCACGCCGGGCATTTCGGTGTCGAACATCGAGAAGCCGTCGGGAAGCCCTGCCGCGGTGAAGTTGCCGGCCAGGCGATTGCCCGTCGCGTCGGTCAGCGAAAACAGCTGCTCCTTCTTGAGGCTGCGCAGGGAGTGGCTGCCGACGGTCTCAACCAGCTCCTTGAGATCGTTCTCGGCATAGGTCGCGGCGACGACCGCGTAGGTCTCCTTGATGGTGTCGTCGAGCCGCTCGGCAAGATCGGCGCTCATCATCTGGTAGACGATGGCGCCAGACAGGACGAAGGCCAGCACGAACAGGAAGGCGAAGGTCAGGGCCAGCCGGAACGGCGTGCTGCGCAGCAGGCGGGACCATGTTCCGGTCATGACGGCGCGTGCAGGCTGTAGCCGGTGTTGCGGACGGTGTGGATGAGCTGGGTTTCGAAGGGCTTGTCGACCTTGGCCCGCAGCCGGCTGATATGGGTCTCGACGACGCTGGTCCTGGGATCGAAATGAAAATCCCAGACGCGCTCCAGAAGCATGGTGCGGGTGATGACACGGCCTTCGCCGCGCATCAGCACTTCCAGCAGGCTGAATTCCCGCGGCTGCAGGTCGATCGGCTGGCGCTGCCTGGTGACCCGCCGCATGATCAAGTCCATTTCGAGGTCGGCGACCCGCAGGACGGTTTTCTGCTCCTGCGCCGCTGGCCGCCGGCCAAGCGCGTTGATGCGGGCGAGAAGTTCGGAAAAGGCGAAGGGCTTGACCAGATAGTCGTCGCCGCCGGCCTCGAGCCCCTCGACGCGGTCGTCAATGCCGCCGACCGAGGTGAGAAAGATCGCCGGCGTCCGTACGCCCGCGGCGCGCACCGCCTTGACCATCGACAGGCCGTCGAGACCGGGGATCATCCGATCGGCGATGATCACGTCGTAATTGCCCCGGGTCGCCGCGAACAGCGCGTCATGTCCGTTGCGCAGCAGGTCGCAGACATGGCCGGCTTCGGTCAGTCCCCTGACGATATAGTCGGCCGTCCTGTGGTCGTCCTCGACGAGAAGCAGTCGCATGAAAGGTCCGGTCCGTTGCCGAGATGGAGAGGCTATCACCGGCACGGGCTTGTTCCTAGGATGTCACGACGCGCAGGTATGGTGGCGCTTTCGTCATACATTCGCGATTGGCGGAAGCTTTCCTGGCTTCGTCCTTGGGATGCCGTGACATCTCCGAGCCGCGTAGCGATGCGGAACCCGACGCCCGCGGGACAGCACCCCCCTCTGCCCTTCCGGGCATCTCCCCCGCAAGGGGGGAGATCGGCAGCTTCGATCCCCCCACCCCTCTTGCAACTCTTGCAACATTCGAGGATTGGCGAAAGCGGAGGTACAGTCAATCTCCCCCCTTGCGGGGGAGATGGCCGGCAGGCCAGAGGGGGGTGTGAAGGATCGCTACTGAAGAAAACTTCCATTCTGCTCTGCACTTGGTCAGCGCACGCACACGCTGAGGTCAATCCGATTCCAGGAGGATCTCATCGGCCTCGTCGCCCTTCAGGGTCATGTGCAGGACGAGCGCAATGATACAGCCGAGGAAGAGCAGGCTGGTGAAGATGGTGCCGAGACCCAGGCCGCCATGCCTGGCCGACCGCGACAGCAGGTCGCCGAAGGAAGCGCCGAGCGGCCGCGTCAGGATATAGGCGAGCCAGAAGGCCAGGATGCCGTCGAGACTGAGCAGCCAGTAGGCGAGCGCTATCAGCGCGATGACGCCGCCGAACAGCAGCCCCGATGTGAGGTAGCCCATGTCGAAGCTTTCGGCGACGAGATCGCCAGCGGCGGTGCCGAGAGCGAAGGTCAAGAGGATCGCCAGCCAGTAGAAGATCTCGCGCCTGGTGGTGAAGAGGGTGTGGATCGACAGCGTCCTTTCGCTGGCGTACCAGACCGCGAACGTCGCGGCGAGCGCGACCGAGAAGGCAATGGTCGTCGTCTGCAGGCGCACGCCGAAATTGTCGACGAGGTTGTCCGTCACCAGCGTGCCGACGATGCTGATCAGCACCACCGCCAGCCAGTAGGCCCACGGCACATAGCGTTTCCGCGTAAACTGCAGGACAAGGGCCGTGGTCAGGATGCCGGTCATGATCAGCGAGGTGGCGGTCAGCCCAAGCCCGAGTGTGTCGGCAAGATAATCCGCCGCGGTCTCGCCCGTGGTGACCGCCATCAGCTTGACCAGCCAGAAGTCGAGGGTGACGTCGGGAACCCTGCTGTGGCTCGGTGCGGCGGGTTGTTGCCTGTTGGGCGCGAGCATGGCTGAAGTCCAGAGGTCGACGGTTGCGGCGGGGCGGTGGCGATCCACCCCGCGCATCGTAAGCAAACGAGTTCACACCGGCCTGTCCGGCGGCATACAAATTCGTAAGAATGGCGCGCAAAAGGCATTGGGAATGCCTGGCGGTGCGTTTGATGGAATGCGGCGCCTTGCATCCGCCATTGCTGCTCAACGGCGCGCTGATGGCGGGCGCGATGCCGGGCCGCACGTTCGGCCCGACCCACCCTGCGCTCTAGTGATCGGTGGTTCTAGCTGCCGAGCGGATGCGGCATGTAGCCGACGAAGCCGGCGATCTTCCAGCTGCCGCCGACCTTGCTGCAGAAATACAGCGTCTGCCATTTCAAGCGATCGACGCTGCCGTCCGCCTTGGCAACCGAGCCGTCGAATTTCTTGTGCAGCACGGCGCGGTCGCCGTCGACATCGATGTCGCGCATGTTGGTGACGCGAAACAGCGCCTCGCGCAGCGGCTCGGCGAATTTGGTCGCCGCCGTCTCCTTCGCCTGGCGCAGCCACTCGTCGCGATAGATCTCCAGTCGCGGAAACTGCAGCCGCCAGGCATCGGCATTGCTGAGGAAATGCGCATGCATGCCGAAGAAGCTCGAGGCGACGAAATCATCCTCGACCATGGCCCAGTCCTGGCCGATGAAAGCGTCGATGTCGCGCCGCACCAGCATTTCCCAGAGCGCGTGGCGATCGGTATCGCCTGATGGAAACGGGTTCTTGTCGTAAGTCATTGCTGGGTGTCTCCGCTCTGG
This sequence comes from Mesorhizobium sp. M0239, assembly GCF_040321815.1. Lineage (NCBI taxonomy): Bacteria > Pseudomonadati > Pseudomonadota > Alphaproteobacteria > Hyphomicrobiales > Phyllobacteriaceae > Mesorhizobium > Mesorhizobium sp. M0239. Next base: position 54,110 of record NZ_JAMYSG010000028.1, on the reverse strand, counting down.
CAAATGCGTCTGTGCGTTACGGCTCCCAAGTCGCCCGCCAGCGCGTACGATGCAAGCGCTCTTGTAATAAAGCAACGCGGATTTCGAAGAATGTTGCTTTCCAACAAGCCCCCTATGAGGATCGCCCCGATCGGCGTAAGTGTCGATCGAAGCGGGCGCTGCCATGGCACCCCGTCCTGTCATCAGAGGAGGCTTGTCCCTTGCCGAAACAGTGTTTTGGAACATCGCATGTGCCGTTGTCGCCAGCCGTGCGGGCCTGTGATCTCGTCTATGTCTCGGGGCAAGTGCCTGTCGGCAGCGATGGCATCGTGGTCAAGGGCGGCATAACGGAGCAGACCGAGCAGGTGCTCGCCAACATCAAGGCCGCGCTGGCGCTGGCCGGCTGCACCATGGACGATGTGGTGAAGACCACGGTCTGGCTGGAGGATGCGCGCGATTTCGGCGCCTTCAACGCGGTCTATGCCCGGCACTTCCCCAAAGACCCGCCGGCCCGCACCACGGTCGAATCGCGGCTGATGATCGACATCAAGATCGAGGTCGAGGCGGTCGCCTACCGGCCTCTCTGAGCAAAAAGCAACGAAGCGGAGGTTACCCCAATGCAATTCGACCTCCTGCTGAAGGGCGGACGGCTGATCGATCCGGCGTCCGGGATCGATGCGCCGCGCGATGTCGCCATCGCCAATGGCCGCGTTGCCGCTGTCGATGCCGATATCCCGGTGACCAGCGCCGCGCAGATCGTCGATGCCGGCGGCTGCATCGTCACGCCGGGCCTGGTCGACCTGCACAGCCACGTCTATTGGGGCGGCACGTCGCTCGGCGTCGATGCCGACCGGCTGGCCGCCAAGAGCGGCACCACCACCTTCATCGATGCGGGCAGTGCGGGAGCCGGCAATTTCCTCGGCTTCCGCCGCCATGTCATGGAGCGGTCGAAGGTCCGCATCCTGGCCTATGTCAACATTTCCTTTGCCGGCATTTTCGGCTTCTCGCAGACAGTGTCGGTCGGCGAGTGCAGCGACCTCAGGCTGTGCGAGCCGCGCGAGGTGGTCGCGGCGGTGCGTGAACACCGCGATGTCGTGGTCGGCGTAAAAGTCCGCTCCGGCAAGCATGCCGGCGGCACCAGCGGCATCGCCCCGGTGGATCTGGCGCTGGAGGCCGCCGACCAGGCTGGCCTGCCGCTGATGGCGCATATCGATGAGCCGCCGCCCGGCCGCTCGGAAGTGCTGCCGCGCCTGCGCAAGGGTGACATCCTCACCCACTGCTTCCGGCCGTTTCCCAATGCGCCGGTGTTCGCCTCCGGCGCGGTGCGGCCCGACATGCGGCTGGCGCGCGAGCGCGGCGTCATCTTCGACATCGGCCACGGCATGGGCTCGTTCGATTTCGCCGTCGCCCGCGCCATGCTTGAGGAAGGGCTGGCCCCGGACGTGATCTCGAGCGACGTGCATCTCTACTGCGTCGATGGGCCGGCCTTCGACATCCTGGTCTGCATGTCGAAGCTGCTGGCGCTCGGCATGCCGCTGGTCGAGGTCCTGCGCGCCGCCACGCAAGCGCCGGCGAGGGCGATCGCGCGGCCTGATCTCGGCACGCTGGCGGTGGGCACCGTCGGCGATGTCGCCGTGCTCCGGCAGCGCCCGGGCCGCTTCACCTTTGTCGATGCGGTCGGCGCGTCATTGGTCGCCGACCAGAGGCTGGTGTCGGAAGGCATCGTTATTGGCGGCACCTGGTGGCCGAACGAGGCGGCTGATCACAACGAGACCGAGCGTTTCGTGGCGCAGGCGTCACACACGCATGTCGAGGTGGCGGCGAGGCACTTTGGGCACCGGCATGAGTGAAAGTTCTGCGCGACTTCGTCATCCACAGGCGGAGCGGAAGCGAAGCGGACGCGCAGACCCGAGGATCCATGCCGTGACCATTGCCGAAGAATGCGACGGATCAGGATGGTTGTTCGATAGGCCCTTCATCGCCGTTGGTGCATTGAAAGCCGATTCTGGTCCGCTTTCGCGTGCACGAATGGCGCGGCATGGATCCTAGGGTCTGCGCCGCGTCGCTTCGCTCCTTGCTTCGCCCTAGGATGACGAATCCATAGGACGCTCGTTGCTTGAATTGCTAACCGCCCCAAAAACCGGCGTCTCAATGCCTTCCATCCGCGCCTTGATCTGCAGCGCCACATATTTCGAATAGAAGCGCGACAGCGCCAGATTGCCGCCGTGGAACCACAGCGCTTCCTGCGCGGTCGGCTTCCACATGTTGCGCAGCTCGCCCTGCCAAGGGCCGGGGTCGCCCTTGACGCCAGAGCCCAATCCCCAGCAGGGGCCGACCTTGTCGGCGACTTCACGTGAGACGATCGCCGCCACCGTCTCGTTCATCGACTGATAGCCTGTGCAGGCGATGATGGCGTCGGCGGCGAGTTCGCTGCCGTCCTCGAACAGGATGCCGCTCGGGGTCAGCGATTTGATGGCGACGCCGCTGCGGATGCCGATCTTGCCGTCGATGATCAGGTCGGAAGCGCCGACATCGATATAGTAGCCGGAGCCGGTGCGGTAGGCCTTCATCAGAAGGCCGGTCTCGTCGTCGCCGAAATCGAGGGCGAAGCCGGCGGCGCGCAGGCGGTCGTAGAACGCGGCATCGCGCGCCTGGATCACCTCGTAGAGCGCCCGCTGGCCCTTGGGCACCAGCGCGAACGGTGTCGAGGCTACGATCATGTCGGCTTTCTCGGTGGTGATGCCGCGCGCCAGTGCGTCTTCCGAGAAGATCTCGAAGCCGACTTCCATCAGCGTGCTCGATTTGACCACTGTGGTCGGCGAACGCTGGATCATGGTGACCTCGGCGCCGCTTTCCCAGAGGTCGACGCAGACATCGTGGCCGGAGCTTGCAGCGCCGATGACGGCGACGCGTCTGCCGCGGAATTTGTCGCCGCTGGCATACTGGCTGGAGTGCAGCAATTCGCCCTTGAACCGGTCGGCGCCCGGAAGATCGATCCGCCGTGGCGGGCCGTAGGCGCCGGTGGCGAAGACGATATGCTTCGGCTTCAGTGTGATCTGGCGGCCGACGCGGTCGACCACCACGGTCCAGACTTTTTCGGCCTCATCATAGGACGCGCTGAGGCATTTGGTGGCGACCCAGTAATTGAGCTCCATGACGCGCGTGTACATTTCCAGCCAGTCGCCCATCTTGTCCTTGGGCGTGAACACCGGCCAGTTTTCGGGGAAGGGGATATAGGGCAGATGGTCGTACCAGACCGGATCGTGCAGCACGAGCGTGCGGTAGCGGTTGCGCCAGGAATCGCCCGGCCGCGCATTTTTCTCGATGACGATGGTGGGCACGCCGAGCTGGCGCAGCCGCGCCCCCAGCATGATGCCGCCCTGGCCGCCGCCGATGACCAGGCAATAGGGCTGTTCATCAGTGCCGAGCTCGCGCGTCTCGCGCGCCCGCGCCTCCGACCAGGTCTCGCGCTGGGGATCGGCCTTGTGGCGCACGCCGAGTGGCCGGTCTGCGCCCTTGCGCTCCTCGAACCCTTTCAGGTCTGTCATTGCCGTGAACAGCGTGCGGCAGCGTCCGTCGCGAAGCCGCATGATGCCCTCTCCCCTGGCCACCACGGTTTCGAAGCTGAACCAGGCCTCGATGATGCCCTCGTCCGAGATCGCCTCGCCGGTAAGTTGCCACGCGCTCGGCTTGGCCGTCGCCAGCGTCGTCGCCAGCATGTCGGCGATCGCCGAGCGGCCTTCCATTGTGGTGATGTTCCAGGTGAAGGTCAGGAGATCGCGCCAGTAGCAGTCATCGACAAACAGGTTCGTCGCGGCCGCCGCGTCTCCCGCTTCGAGTACCTTGGCAAAGGACCCGAGCCATGCGGCTGCCTGTTTCGATGGGGCTATCTCGAGCATGTCTTTCCCTCTTCCTGCAACACGCCGCACACGGCGTAAAAATCTCAATTATCGAACGCGGCGCCGCCCCTCATCCGCCTGCCGGCACCTTCTCCCCGTGAACGGGGAGAAGGGAGCTAGTCTCCGAGCGGCTCCATCTCCTTGCCGGTGCGGTGGATCTGGGCGTTGTATTTGATGCGGCGCACCGTCTCGCGGGCCGAACCGTCGAGCTTGTAGGCCGAGGCCACCGCCAGAAGGTCGATCGCCGCCAGGAAGGCGAAGCGCGAGGCCGTCGGCTTCAGCGTGTCGGGGTATTCGGGCACCGCCACCGTCAGCCTGACGTCGCAGGCGCGGGCGAGTTCGGTGTCGGGCGCGGTCACGGCGATCGCGTTGGCGCGGTAATGCTTGGCGAGCTCGACGGCCTCGATCACCTCGCGGGTGCGTCCCGTCGCCGAAATGGCGATCACCAGATCGCCCGGCTTGAGCGTCGAGGCGGTCATGCGCATCAGATAGGGGTCGCACTGGGAGCTGACTGTGATGCCGTAGCGGAACAGCCGGTATTGGGTTTCCTGCGCCAGCGCCGAGGAGCTGCCGCCGAGGCCGAAGACCGTAACCTGGCGCGCCTTGGCGATCAGCTCGGCGGCTTTCTGCAGCTGCGCCGGGTCGAGCTGCCGCTCGGCCTCCTGCAGCGCCCGGCGCGCCTCGCCGAACACGGCGTTCCAGAACGGCATGCCATTGTCATTGCTGACGGAGGGCGACTTGGCCAGATAAAGCGCGCCGACGACGAGGCTCTGCGCCAGCTTCAGCTTGAAGTCACGCACACCCTCGCAGCCGATGGCGCGGCAGAACCGGGTCACCGTCGGTTCGCTGACCCCGGCGCGCTGGGCAAGGGCGGCGTTGGACGCGTCGACGGCATATTTGACGTCGTCGAGCACGACGTCGGCGACACGCCGTTCGGCAGGGCGCAATTCGCTGTAGGAATCCTTGACCAGCGAAATGATGTCGGGAATGCGCCGGACAGGATCGCGCCCCTCGGTATCGGGGTCTGGAACAGGCTCGTCCTGGCTGCCAGCTTCGGTCATGGGGTCCTGGTCTTTCCCTGGGTTGCGAGGCTGCCGTCTTAGCATGTTTGCACGCCTTGGCTCCACGTGCCCGACCGCATCGCAACCGCAGCGTGTCGTTGGGGAAAGCTCACCTTCCTCCTCTCCTCTCCAGTCCGTGTCGGTCCAGAAGTATGTAGGAAAGCAACATGCATTTCAAGGGCGTGAAAATACCATTAAAACAACCAGATAGGTATATCACCCGATTTTCGTGATACAGTTATCATCGCCGGTGCTTGACAGGAAAGTAGGATAGTTACAGACTGATTTTCGCAGGGATGAGTCAATGGATCATCGCGCAATCTTCCCGGGGGGCAGATGAACACGGGCGATGCAAAAAAGCCGAAACTTGGCGTGCAGGCAGCGACCAAGATCTATCACACGGCCTCCGGCGACCTGCTGGCGCTGGACCGTTGCAGCCTCGATGTCAGCGCCAATGAAATCGTCTCGATCGTCGGTCCTTCCGGTTGCGGCAAGACCACGCTCTTGTGGTCGATGTCGGGCCTGCACAGCCTGACCAGCGGCGAGATCCGGCTCGACGGCAAGGCCATCACCGGTCCGCATCCCGATATCGGCATCGTTTTCCAGGAAGCGAACCTTCTGCCGTGGCGCAATCTCGATGCCAACATCCGCTTTCCCTTCGAGATCAAGGGCGAGAAGCCGGACCGGGCGTGGATCGCGCATCTGCTCAACCGGGTCGGGCTCGACGGCTTCGGCGGCAAATTTCCGCGCGAGTTGTCGGGCGGCATGCAGCAGCGTGCGGCGATCGTGCGGGCGCTGGCGCTGAAGCCCTCGGTGCTTTTGATGGACGAGCCGTTCGGCGCGCTCGACAGCTTCACCCGCGAGGAGATGAACCGGCTGGTCGAGGAGATCTGGCTCGACACCAAGACAACCATCGTCTTCATCACCCACTCCATCGAGGAAGCGATCTTCCTCTCCGACCGCGTCGTGGTGCTGAGCGCCCGGCCGGGGCGCGTCGCCAAGGAATATCGCGTGCCGTTTCCCCGGCCACGCTCGCTGGAGATCATGGCGACGAAAGAGGTCTTCGACCTCACCAACCGTATCAAGATGGACATTGTCGGCGAACGCACGCGGCCAAAAGCGCCGGAGCGCCCGAGCGCCGAGATCGTGAGGATCAGGCCGTGAGCGGAGGCGACGCCATTCCGGAATTTTCGAAGTCCAAGTCGGGTGCCAAGTCGGGCGACGGCCAAGAGGTCAGCCTGACCAATCTGTCGGCCTTCGCCAGCGGCCCCGGCATCAAGTCGGGCAAGGAGGTGGCGGCCATTCTTGCCGTGGCGGTGATCATCATCGGCGGCATCGAACTGGCGCTGCGGCTGTTCCACGTGCCGCTTTACATCATGCCGCCGCCGAGCTCGATCGCCTATGCGCTGTTCGACGAGTTCCCGCTGATCGCGCCGCATCTCGGCTACACGCTGGTCGAGCTGGTGTCCGGCTTTGCGATCGGCGCCGTTATCGGCCTCGTTCTGGCCGCCGTCATCACCCAGTTTCCGTTCGCTGAAAAAATCGTCGCGCCCTACATCCTGCTGCTCGTCACCACGCCGATGCTGGCGCTGGTGCCGCTTTTGATCCTGCGCTTCGGTTTCGGCTACACGCCGCGCATCATCGCGGTGGCGCTGGCTGCCGGGCCGATGGTGATGATCAATGCGGCGACAGGCTTTCGCCGCGTCGACAGCGCCAAGATCGCGCTGGCGCGCTCCTACGGCGCCAGCACCTTGCAGATATTCTGGAAGATCCGCGCGCCGATGGCGCTGCCGATGATCCTGGTCGGGCTGATGATCGGCGCCATTTTCGGCCTGCTCACCGCGGTCGGCGCCGAGATGGTCGGCGGCGGCTTCGGCCTCGGCAACCGGCTGACCACCTATTCGTCGATGATCCAGATGCCGCAGTTCTTCGCCGTGGTGCTGATCCTGTCGACGCTCGGCATCCTGATCTACGTGCTGTTCTTCCTGATCGGCAAGAAATGGGCGAGCTGGGAGGCTTGAACACAGGGATAAGACGGCGCCCGGGAGGCGGGCGGCAAGAGACTGACATCAAACAAAAAAGGGGAATGCCATGACCAAAGAGAACTCGATCCACCCGGCGGGGATCAGCCGCCGCTACTTCCTGCAGGTGACCGGTGCCGGGCTGGTGACGGCCACGGCGCTCGGCGCCACGGGCCTGAAGGCGAGAGCCGAGCCTTACGGCAAATTCACCTGGATCTCGCCGCGCGGCACGCTCGAAGTGCTCGACGACTATCCCTACTGGGCGGCCAAGAAGGCCGGCTATTTCGATGGGCTGGACACCGATATGCAGCCGGGGCCGTCGGACGGCACCGCGACGGTGAAGTTCGTTGATGTCGGCCAGGCCGATATGGGCTTCCCGTCGCCCGGCGTGTTCTCCTTCGCCATCCAGAACGGCATGAAGCTGAAGTCGGTGTTCCACATGGGCGCCCGCGACACGTTCAGCATCGCCTTCCGCAAGGGCGAGGGGTCGAACGACCTGAAGAAGCTGGAAGGCAAGACCATCCTGCTCGGCTCCGCCGCATGGCAGTCGATCACCGACCCGCTGCTGGCCGCGCAAGGCGTCGACATCAAGAAGGTCAAGTATGTCGAGGCCGGCTGGCCGACATGGGGCACCGCCCTTGCCGGTGGCCAGGGCGACGCCGCTTTGGCATGGGAAGGGCTGCGTGCCGAATGGATCGCCAAGGGGCTCGACTTCGAATACTGGCTCGGCGTGCAGAATTCCAAGCTGCCGGCCAACACCTTCGTCGTGCGCGCCGCCGACCTCGAGGATGCCGACAAGAAGGCGTTGCTGGAAAAGTATCTGCGCGGCTGGGCGATGGGCCTCGAATTCGGCTACCAGAATCCCCGCGCGGCGGTCGAAGCGGTGTTCGAGCAGTTCCCGACGCTGGCCAAGAATCTCGGGCCCGAGCTCGGCACCACCTCGATCCTGCAGCAGATCAATGTCTTCCGTGGCGACATGGACAAGCGCGGCGGCTGGGGCTCGCACGACATGGCGAGCTGGCAGGGCTTTTTCGACGAGATCCACAAGATCGGCCAGATCACCGCCCCGGTGAAGGCCGAGGATGTCTGCACCAACGACCTGATCGGTCCGGCCAATGATTTCGACAAGGCCAAGGTCAAGGCCGATGCCGACGGCGCAAAACTGTCGGAAGGCTTCGCCGCGCTCGACGTCGAGAAGATCAAGGCGCATCTGTTCGATTCGGCGATCAAGTAGGATCGGCGACGACAAGACCGGGCGGCGACACGATTGCCGCCCGCAATCCATTGAATGAAAGCGTGGGAGGTAGCGGTGTCCGACAAGGTTAAAGTGCTGGTGGTGGGGCTCGGCAATATGGGTGCGTCGCATGCCAGCGCGTATCACCGGCTCGACGGTTTTCAGATCGTAGGCATCATGAGCCGCTCGATCAAGAGCAACACGAAGATATCAGGAGAATTAGCCGGCTACCCACTCTACGAGGATTTCGACCAGGCGCTGAAGGAGACCAGGCCGGACGCCGTCTCGATCAATAGCTGGCCGAACACCCATGCCGAATATGCGCTGAAGGCAATCGCCGCCAACTGCCATGTGTTCATGGAAAAGCCGCTCGCCACCAACAATGAGGATGCCGAGAAGGTTGTCGCGGCGGCGCGCGCCAAGAACCGCAAGCTGGTGCTCGGCTATATCTTGCGCGTCCACCCGTCATGGATCAAGTTCATCGAGGTCGGCAAGACGCTCGGCAAGCCGCTGGTGATGCGGCTCAACCTCAACCAGCAGAGCAGCGGCAGCGCCTGGCACTGGCACAAGAACCTGATCGATTCGCTGATCCCGATCGTCGATTGCGGCGTCCACTATGTCGACGTCATGTGCCAGCTGACCGGCGCCAAACCGGTGCGCGTGCATGGCATCGGCGCCAAGCTCTGGGCGGAGGCCGACAAGCAGAATTACGGCCATCTGCACGTCACCTTCGATGACGGTTCGGTCGGCTGGTACGAAGCCGGCTGGGGTCCGATGATGAGCGAGACGGCCTATTTCGTGAAGGACGTGGTCGGCCCCAAGGGCGCGGTGTCGATCGTCGCCGGACAGCAGGCGAGCAGCGCCGCCGACACCGCCGAGGTGTCGAACTCCGCCGACATCGACCGCCACACCAAGACCGACGCGCTGAAGATCCACTATGCCGCTGTCGATGGCGACAAGAATTTCTCCAAGCCCGACGAGATCGTCAGCATGGAGGACGAGCCCGGCCACCAGGAACTCTGCGACCGCGAGCAGGCCTTCTTCCTGCGCGCCATCCGCGAGGATCTCGACCTGACCGAGCAGATGGATGCAGCGGTCAACAGCCTGCGCATCGTGCTCGCCGCCGAACAGAGCATCGCGCTCGGGCGGACCATCGACCTGGCCTGACGCAATTCCCGTCTCCCCGTCCCCATTCGAGGCTGTCGCATATGGATTCTGGCGAAGAAGGACCCCCACCCTAACCCTCCCCACAAGGGGGAGGGAAGCTGCCGCGCTCTTCATCCTCGGTGTTAAACGCCTGTGATTTGCCGAGTTCAGCGCCTACAGAATCCCCCTCCACCTTGTGGGGAGGGGTTAGGGGTGGGGGTATTCGTAGGGCGAAAAGCTAGGTTTCTTGAGTGCCTTGGTCCCTCTCGACAGAGGGTGCCGGGAGGCGGCGCCAAACGTTGGCAAGATCAACGAACGACGTTGAAAAATTGGGAGAGAGACATGGTCACCGAAAGTCTGCTGAAAACCTATGCCGAGTCCGACGCGCTCGACCTGGCCGGACTGGTGCACAGCGGCCAGGTTTCACCGGCGGAACTGGTGGAGGCAGCGATCACGCTGGTCGAGCGGCTCAACCCGGCGCTCAACGCGGTCATCCATCGCCTCTACGACATGGCGCGCGCCCAGGCCGAAACGGTCGACACATCAACGCCCTTCGCCGGTGTGCCGTTCCTGCTCAAGGAGCTGGCCTCGTCCTGGACCGGGGCGCCGAACACCAATTCTTCTTTCTACCTCAGGGATGTCGTTGCCGATTTCGACACTGAAGTGGTGCGCCGCATGAAGGCGGCCGGGCTGGTGCTGGTCGGCAAATCGAACGCGCCGGAAAATGGCTGGTCGATCACCACCGAGCCGAAACTCTACGGTGTGACCAAGAACCCGTGGAAGGAAGGCATCACGCCCGGCGGCTCGAGCGGCGGCGCTGCCGCGGCCATCGCGTCGCGCATGGTGCCGATCGCCGAGGCCAGCGATGGCGCCGGCTCGATCCGCATCCCGGCCTCCTGCTGCGGCATTGTGGGCTTAAAACCGTCGCGCGGACGTGTCAGCCTCGCGCCGTTCGGCGACTATTGGTATGGCGGCGCCTATTTTCTCTGCTGCTCGCGCACCGTGCGCGACACCGCGGCCTATCTCGATGCGGTTGCCGGCGCGCTGCCCGGCGATCCCTACACGCCGCCGGTTCCAGATGGCAGCTGGCTCAGCCTCTCGGCACGGGCGCCGAAGAAGCTGCGCATCGGCTTTTCCGTCACGCCGCCCAACGGCACGGCGATCGATCCGGAGGTGAAGGCGGCGGTGCTGGCGACCGTGGCGGCACTCGAGCGCCTCGGCCACCATGTCGAGGAGCATGACATGCCGCTCGACGCCAATGCTGTGTGGAAGACCTACACCAACATGACCTGCGTGCAGACGGCGGCGACGTTCGACTACCTTGAGACGGTGGTGGGGCGGCCGGTAACGCCAGGCGATGTCGAGGCGGTGACTTGGGCAATCATCGAGCGCGGCCGCTCGACCAGCGGCATCAGGCACATCTCCGATGTCGAGCAACTCAGGCAGGTCGGCCGCGACATCGTCGGCGACCTCGGCGCCTACGATCTCTTCATCACCCCGACCCTGACGCAGCTGCCGCGCCCGCTCGGCTATTACGACATGTCGGAAACCGACATCGACCGCTACAACGCCAAATGGGCGGACTCGGTGTTTGCCTTCCCCTTCAACATCTCCGGCCAGCCGGCGATCTCGCTGCCGCTCGGCTGGTCGAAAGGCGGCGTGCCGATCGGCGTGCAGCTCGTCGGCCGCTACGGCGACGAGGCAACGGTGCTGGCCGCGTCGGCGCAGTTGGAGCAGGAGATGCCGTGGAAGGGGCGGCGGCCGCCGGTGAGTGGGTAGGTGCTGGGCACCGCGTGCGGCTTCGAGATTGGCCAAATCCGCCCATCGCTTCGTCATCCACGGGCGGAGCAAGGAGCGCAGCGACGCAACGCAGACCCGAGGATCCATGCCGCGACTTCAAAGCGTCGCTACGATGAAGAGTTCTGCTCCGCTGCATTCCTCGGCCAAGGTCACGGCATGGATCCTCGGGTCTCCGCGACGGAGCTTCGCTCCTGCTCCGCCCGTGGATGACGAAGGTGGGGAGGCTTCGGCCAATCTCCAGCGTGCAGACTCAAAGCCGGCTATCCAATCCTCTCCAACCGTCTCGGCAGACGATTCATGGCAACAGGCCCGTCCGGTGTGATCAGGAACTGGTCCTCGAGATTGAAGCTGGCGAGGCGGTCTATGTAGAGCGGGATTTCGAAGGCCAGCACCATGCCGGCTTCGATCACGACATCGCTGTCGGCCGCAATGAACGGCCATTGCTCTGAGAAGACGGACTGGCCGACGCCATGGCCGAAATGGCCGCGGCGGTAGGTACGCAGCCCTTGCCGCGCCAGGCTGTCGGTGGCGACGCGATGCACTTGGGCGAGCGTGGTTCCCGGAACAAGGGATGCCAGCCCGTCGTCAAAGGTCCGCTCGGCGATCGCGTGCAGTTCGGCCTGCTCGGCGGATGGCGGCCCGAAGGTGAAGTTGCGCGACATGTCGGAGGCGTAGCCGCCGACCGTGCAGACCATGTCGCACTTCAGCGGATCGCCCGGCATGGCTTTCGCATCGGTGCTTTTGAGCCGGGCGCCGAGCGTCACATATTCGGCTGTGGCGACCGGATGGGACAGGCCGGCCGCGGCCGTGGCGACGCCTTGCCGATAGAGGGCAATGAGATCGGCCTGACGCATGCCGGCCATGGCATCGACCTGCAGCCGCTCCAGCCCGGCCTCCGACAGGATGATGCCTTGCTGCAGCAGATCGATCTCGCGCGGCGACTTGACGGCCCGCAGCCTGTCCAGCACGGTCGAGCCGTCGACCATCGTGCAGCCCGGCAGCAGCGCCTGCATGGCGGAGAAATCAGCGGCGGGAACAAAATCGAGATCGACGCCGATCGTTGCGCGCTCGAGCCCGAAGCCGGTCAGGATCTGCTTCAGCTCATGGACGGAATTGGCCAACTCGAATGTAGCGGGCCGGGTAATGGCAGGCGTCCAGCCGGACGAGCCAAAGCCGGCCACTATGCGCCGCGCCAGCCCTTGCGCTGGCCTCGAGGCGTCAAACGTGGCGAATTCGATCCAGATCGGGTGGCTGCGGATGACGGCGTCGGGCAGAGCCAGTTGCAACTGTCCCGCATTGAAATCCGCCACCACCACGCCGATCGGCAGGCCTTGGCGGGCCGGGATGACGACGAAGCCGGCGCCGGCGCGCCGGAACAGTCCCGCCGGGCCGATCGAGGCGCCGGTCGCATAGTGGAAGGCCTCGGGTGCGCACAGCACCAGCGCCGCGATGCCCGCGCGCTTCATCAGTTGCGCCGCGCGCCTGCGATCGACAAAGCCTGTCATGATTTCCCCACTGTTCGAAGCGGCAACGAAGCACTCCGCGCATCGACAATCAAGCCGCTGACAGCAGCTACTTGATCGATTCCAGCTTGGCGACGGCGGCCGTGAAGCCAGCCAGCGACACCGGGATGGTGACCGGCTTGCGGGTGACCGATTCCATGCCGATGTTCAGATTGGTGCCGGACTTCATTGCCTTGATGAGATCCGCCGACAGCGGCGTGGCGGCATAAGCGCCGTTCTGGTCGCTGGTCTGGATGGCAATCGTCGTCTTCTGGCCCTGGTCGATCTGGAAGGAGGCGCCGGACGGCAGGAACAGGCCGTGTGGCAGGGCAAGCAGCATGGCGAGGCTGCCATTGCCGTTGTCGCGGCGCACGGTCACGGTCAGCACGCGCTGCCCGGTCTTGGCCTCGGTCAGGTTCTGCGAAACCTGGCACTGAAGCTCGCTGGTCGCCGAACCGCTGGAGCAGTTCACTGCCCATGGATTGGCATCGGCCGGTTTTGCATTGCTTTCAGCCGGCTTTGGCTGGGCCGGCTTGGCATCTTCGGCAAGGGCTGGGCCGGCGGCCAGACCAAGCCACAGGGCGGTCAGCCCCGCGGCCACGCCAAGTAAATTAGACTTCGCTAAAGTAGCTGTCATGTTATTTTGCCGGACGTCTTGCATGTTTCCTCACCGCGCCCGGTATTCTCCCGAGCACGGCTTGATACAACACCCGCGACTGTTTCGAAAGCTCGACCGGAGGCAAGAAAGCCGGCGAAATTACTGTGACCTTTCGGATACAGCGAACAATTTTACAGGGAGCTTTCAGAAATCGGAGCGCCCGAGACTCGCTATACAATAGAATTCGATTAAGGATTTACACGGGGCGCGTGTAGTCCCCGAAGGACTCGCCAGGGATGGGAACTACCGAGACTTCTCGGCAAGTTGGTGAGATAGCGGCGCGTGGGGAGGATTTCCACGCTCGCGCCGGCTATCGCCGTTCGCGAATCGCCAGGCATCTCTGGAAGACGACGGCGCTGACGACGCTGGCGCTCGGCCTTTCCGGTCTGGCGGCCCATGCCGATCCGAACGGCCTGTGGCAGCCGCAGATCCGCGCTATCATCGGCGCCGACAACAATGGCGGCAACGCCGCGCTCGAAGGTTTCATCCCGCTCAAGCAGACGGCCGAATCCGTGCTGTTCCTGGATGTCCGGGCCAAGCACGATTTCAAGGATGGTTTCGGCCAGGATGTCGGCCTCGGCATTCGCCGCATCGTCAACCCGGACCTGATGATCGGCGGCTACGCCTACCTCAACATCGAGAACTACAACTCCACCCAGTTCACCGCCGCCACGCTGGGCGCCGAGGCGATCACGCCTCATTTCGATGCGCATGTGAACGTCTATCTGCCGATCAAGGGCGATTCAACGGATCACTCGGCCAGCTCGACCCTGTCGATGGTCAGCAACCAGCTGATCGAGCAGATCTCGGTCATCGACCACCGCGACTACGCGGCGTGGGGCATCGAGGGCGAGATCGGTGCGCAGGTGCCGGTCGCCCTGCCCGACAAGCATTCGCTGCGGCTCGACATCGGCGGCTATCATTTCGAGGATCCGCATGGCGACGACGGCAGCGTCACCGGCGCCAAGGCCGGGTTCGAGTATACGATCGGCGATGTCTTCGGCAGCAACACGGAACTGGTCTTCGCCGGCGAGGTCCGCAACGACAATCGCGACGACACCCAGTTCGCCGGCAGTGTGCGGCTGAACATCCCGTTCAATCCTGGCAGCGGCTCGGACAATGCAGACGGGACCGATAGCGGGGCGGAGCCGGTCTATCCGGTCAGCGAAGGCCTTCGCAAGCGCGTCAACGAACGGGTGCGTGGCGACATCGGCGTCCGCGTCCAGTCGCAGACGCTGACCGGCGGCACGACCACGCGCATCGCCATCAACGCCGCCACCAGTGCCGCCTTCGGCAAGTTCTATTTCGCCGACGGCGGCCTCGCCGGCGCCGGCACGCTGGCCGACCCGACGACGCTGGACGACGCCGTGACCAAGTCGGGTGCGAACGGCTTTGTCGTCGCGCTTGGCGGCAACGGCAATCTGACGACCGGCGGCGTGACGCTCGCCAATGGCCAGACCGTCATCGGCGGCGGCGAAAGCGTCACCGCCAGGCTGTTCGGTGGCGGCACCAGCACCTTCAACCTGGGCGGCAGCGACGGCACGATCCAGGGCACCAACGTCGTCAACCCCGTCATCACGCTGGGCAACGGCAACACGCTCAACGGCATCACCATCACGGGCGGCGCCAACGGCATTTTGGGCAACAACATCACTGGCGCGACGCTGACCAATGTGACGGTCACCGGTGCGGGCGGCAACGGCGCCGACTTCACGGGCAGCTCGACCGGCATCACCGGCTCCAACTTCACCGCCACCGGCAACGGCCTCGACGGTCTGCACATCGACGGCGACGGCACCTACAATTTCACCGGCACGACGCTGCTGCAGGGCAATCTCGACAACGGTCTCGATATCACCGGCAAGGGCACCTACACCTTCGCCACCGTCAATGCGCAGGACAATACCGACCGCGGCATCACCGTGCAGGGCACCTCGACCGGCGGGACGTTCACCACCACCGGCGGCACAATATCGGGCAATGGCGGCACCGCCGTCTTCATCGATCCGATCACCGCTCATGTGGTGCTGGACTCGATCAGCCAGAGCGGCGGCACGTCGGGTGTCGTGCTCGAGAATGTCGCGGGCAGCTTCACGGTCAACGGTGCGACGACGATCTCCAACACGACCGGACCAGCGATCGCCATTTCGGATTCGCCGGCGACGATCCGCTTCGGCGACATCAGCATCACCAACCCCGGCGCCGACGGCATCTCGTTTGCCGGCGTCAATGCGGCGGTGGTCGCCGGCAACATCGTCATCTCCGGACTGGGTGTCGGCACCGGCCTCGACTTCTCCGGATCCAGGACCAATTTCACCGCGCAGTCGCTCAACATCACCGGCACCGGTGCTGCCGGCTCGATCGGCATCGACCTGACCTCACCGAGTGTTGGCGGGGCGGTCATCACCATCACCGTTGGCGGCGTCATCACCAATGTCGATACCGGCGTGCGGCTGGGCATAGCCGGCACGCCGGGGGCCACGGCCAACGCCGAATTTACCTTCGGCGGCGATTCCAGCTCCATCTCCGGCATCACCGCCTCGCTCGATGCGCGCGGGCTCAATGAGGGCAGCGGCCACTACGCCTTCGGCACGACACAGTTTACCGGCCTGCAACTTTACGATCTGCGCAACTATATCTTCGTCGCGGCCGGGGCTTCGGGCGGCGGCACGTCGATCACCGACCTCGCCTCGATCGATTATGCCGACAGCATTACCGCCAGCGACGCCATCATTGTGCTGGTCAACCGCGGGACAATCGACGACGCCACCGGCTTCTCGCTGAGCGACGGACAGGAACTGGCCTCGTTCGGCAACGGCCGCGAGTTCTCGCTCGGCGGGGTGCCGTTGAATGTCACCGGCACCAACGTCCATCATGACGAATCCATCTCGGATTCCGCGGGCGCGGCAACGCTGACCAGTTCCGGCGGCGGCGATGTCGTGACGCTGGGCAACGGCAACACGTTGCTCGATTTCAATATTTCCGGTGGCGCCGCCGCCGGCATACACGGCCTGGGCATCAATGGCCTGACCGTCCAAGGCGTGACGGTCAGCAATGTCGCTACCGGCCTCTTCCTCGATGGAGTGACCGGTACGGTCTCGGTCGACGACCTGACCGTCCAGACCGCATCTCAAACCGGCATCGCGCTTGTTGGTTCGAGCGCGACCGTCAATTTCACCGGCAACACCAAGATCACCAACGCCACCAGTGCCGCGCTGTCCACCAACAATTTCGACGGCATCGCCACCTTCGACGATCTCGACATCACCGGCGGCGGCGTAGGCATAGGCATCGTCGGCGGTTCCAGCGGAACCTTGACCTTCGGGGTCGGGAGTTCCATCGCCAACACGAGCAGCAACGCCTTCTCCATCAGCAACTCGACGCCCAACGTCACCTACAACGGCACCATCAACCAGACCGCTGCTACCAGCGCGGTGACGATCTCTGGCATGAGCGGCGGCAGCGCCACGTTCGGCGGAGCGATCACCGCCAGCACCGCCACCGCCTTCGCGATCAACCTGAGTGGCAACACCGGCGGCACAATCAAATTCACCGGCGGGCTGGATCTGACCACGACGATCGGCACCGGCTTCAGCGCCACCGGGGGCGGCACGATCACAGTCGCGGCCGCAGGCACGGAGCAGATCACCACCGGCACCGGCCACGCGATCTATCTCGACGGCGTCACCATCGGCACCGGCGGCATGGCGTTCGACAGCATCACGACAGGCGTCGTGGCAGCCACAGCGCTCAATTTCAATGCCGTCTCGGGCGGCCAGTTCCTGGGTGGCAATGTCACTATCGGCGGCACCGGTGCCGGCATCAACGGCGTTGCAATCAACGATTCGTCATCGACCTTCACCATCACCAATTTGGTGACGACCAATGTCGCGGGCACCGATGTCAGCCTGACCAACAACACGGGCTCGATCACGATCCTCGGTGGCACCATCACCAATTCGGGCGTTGGCGACGGTGTCGTCGTTTCCGGTGGCAGCGCGACAATCGGTGTAGCGGCCAACATCTCCAGCTCGGCAACCGTGCCAGGCACGGCGGTCAAGGTCGACGGCACCACCGGCGGCTCGGTGACCTTCAGCGGCAGCATCACCTCGACCGGCACCGGCAATCTTTTCGCGATCGGCTCGTCGCTGCCCCCGGTCGGCGGCGCGATCAGCTTCATCGGCTCGACGCTGTCTGCGACGGGCGGCGGTGGTGCCGTCGTCACCGGCCTTGCCGGCACCGCGACGCTGAACGTCACAGCTCCGCTGTCGATCACCGGCGCGACGGCCACCGGCCTGGCCGTCGCCAATGTCGCCAGCACCGCATCGGCGACCTTCGGGGCGGTGACCGTGTCGGGCGCCACGGGCAATGGCATCGACATCACCAACAATGCCGGCGCAGTTACCTTCGGCACTACCAGCGTGACGATGGGTTCGACCGTCGGTCCAGCCGGCATCAACTTCGCCCTGACCAATGCCGATGTCACATTTGGAACAACCAATGTGACGATGGGCTCCGGTGCCAACCAGACCGGCATCGACTTCAGCGGTTCGTCAACGATAGCCGATTTCGGCGTGACGACGATCACCGGCACCGACGACCTGACCTCGCGCGGCATCGACCTGTCGTCGACCATCGGCAACAAGACCATCACCTTCCTGCAGGGCTCCAGCATCTCGAAGGTCGGCGTCGGCGTCGAACTGTCGTCCGGCGGCACAACGGCGACGTCGGCCAACGCCAATTTCACCTTTGGCGACGGCAATGCGGGCGACGGGCTGGAATCCTTCATCAGCGCGGCCAGTGGCGGCTACACGGTCAACACGATCGGGCTCGATCCGACGCTCGGCAATTATGATTTCGACGATGTCGCCTTCACCGGCAGCGCCAATCTGGCCAGCGCGGTCGGCGGGGTCGTCATGATTTCCCAGGACGGTGGTGTGATCGCTGCCGGCACCAACGGGCTCAGCGCCGCGGTGACCACGGTCACGGCCGCCCAGGCCGATGCCATGACCGGCACACTGACCTTCGCCTTTGTCGGCACGGTCGATCTGAGCGCCACGCCGTTCACGCTCGATTCGGGCCAGTCGATCGCCGGCTTCGGCAACGGCAGTTCGATCATCACCTCCGGCACCATCCAGCCAATCAATGTCCAGGGCAATCTCGGCGCCACCGGCGGCAACGTCACCGGCAATGAGGGCGTGGTCAAGAGCACGGGCGGCGATACCTTGCAGCTGCTCGGCAGCAACCAGGTGCGCGACACCGCGTTCGACTTCAGCGGCGGCAGCGGTTCGGTCTTCCTTGTCGACCAAGGTACGATCGTCGACAATGCCGGCGGCATCTTCATCGAAGGCGTCACGATCACCAACGTCGCCGCGGGCCAGACCGCGTTCAAGGTCGTCGGCCTCGACAGCAATTTGTCGATCACAGACAACAACATCAACGTTGCCGGCACGCTGCTCGACGTCGATGGCGGCGCCGGCAACATCACGGTCACGCGCGGCACCTTGCCCAACAGCGGATCGGCTGGCACGCTGACCGGCGGCGGCATCTCGATCGCCAACCGCAGCGGCGGCACGGTCGATTTCACCGACAAGGTGACGGTCAACGGCAATGGCGTCTCGCTGACAGGCAATGCCGGCTCCACGATCACCTTCGCCGATGTCGACATCACCACGAACGACGTGACAGCGTTCAGCGCCACCGGCGGCGGCACGGTCAATGTCGTGACCGGCACGATCAACGCCACCAACGCGCAGGCGGCGGCGCTCGACGGCATCACGGCCGGTATCAACTTCGCCTCGACAAGTGCCACATTCGCTTCCGGCAGCGGCGTCGACCTGCAGAACCTCAGCGGCACGGCAAGCTTCGGCACCGGTACGCTGACCAACACCGGTTCGGGCACGTCGTTCAATGTCGGCTCGGGGACCGCAGCCAGCGGCGGCAACGCGACGATTTCCTATGGCGGCACGATCGCCAGCAACGGCACGGGCGCCGCGGTGTCGATCCAGAGCATGACCGGCGGCTCGGTGACGCTGTCGGGCAATCTCACCGATACCAATGCGGCGGCCGGCGGCAACATCGTCGTTGCCGGCAACGACGCGGCCGCGATCACCTTCTCGGGCACCAGCAAGGTGATCAGCTCGGGCGCGACGGACGGCGTGAGCTTGGGCATCATTGGCAATTACGCTTCAGCCGTCCCGGCACTCAATACCAACAGCACGATCGACTTCACCAATGGTGGCCTTGCTATAACGACAATGACCGGGGCGGGCTTCGTCGCAATTGGCGATTTAGGCCCGGCTGGCGCAACCTCCACCATCATTACCGTCACCGGCGCCGGCAACGAGATCAATGCCGGCAGCGACGGACTTGTGGTGTATGGTGCCAATGTCGGCAGCGCCGGCATTACCTTCGACAGCATCTCGGCGGACTCCACGATCCCTGCTCTTCCCGGCGACCCCGGCGGTGCCGGCGTGACGCTGTTGGGCGCCAATCTCGTCGGGGATGTCAACATCGGCGGCCTGAGGGATACTGGATACACCGGCGCCTGGCTGTACGCCCTGAGTGGCACCGGGGAGGTCAACTTCACCGGCACGATCGATCTCGACGTCCAATATGCCGGGTTCGATATCGGCGGTCCCGAGGTTGGCACCGTCAACATCGCCAATGTCGCCGGATCCACCCTGACCATCGATGGCGGCCAGTTCGGCATCATACAGAGCTCGCAGGGCGGGACCGTCAACGTCGGCGTCAACGGCAGCGCCAGCATCACGAACACCACCGTCTCGGCTATCAGCCTCGGCGGCGGCAATGACCTGGCCTTCACCACGCTGACCTACAAAGGTTCGATCACGGTAGGTGCGGGATCGGTGATAAGCGCCAGCGGCGATGCGACCCGTCTGAACATGAGCGGTTCCGTCGTTTCCACCACGTCATCGACGGCCTTCGACTTCTTTGGCCATGCCGAAGGCATATACGATATTTCGAGCACCATCGATCACAGCGGTGGCGAGGGTGTCGCCATCGGCGGCTCGGCCAACGGCACGGTCACCTTCTCTGGTACGTCGAAGATATTCAACACCGGCGCCAACGATGCCATCGTCAAGGCACCGTCGTACGTGATGGACCCGCAGACCAAGGGCACGCTCAACTTCACCAATGGCGGCCTCGTCATCACCACCAGCAGCGGCGCCGGCTTCACCGCCAGCACCTTTGGCCCCGGCACGATCAGCGTCACCGGCGACGGCAACACCATCACCACCGGCACGGGCACGGCGCTGAAGCTTGGCGACGCGACGGCGGTCGTCGCCGGGGCGAAAGGCGCGACGGTCGGCGTCGGTGGTATCAAGTTCGATACGATTTCGGTCAATGGCGCGGCGACCGGCATATCGCTCAACAATGTCAGCGGCGGCACCCTCAATCTCGGCGCGGTCGACCTGCAGGGCGTCACCACGACCGGCGTCCAGGTCTCTGGCACGCTCGGCTCGACGCTGAATTTCGCCAGCCTGACCATCGGGCTCAATGCCGCCAATGCGGTCGGCCTCGACCTCAACGGCGCGGCGCTCGGCGCGAGCAACATCACCGCGGACGATTTTGATGTAGACGGCGGCGGCTTCGCCGGCACGATCGGAATCGACATGGCCGGCACCACCGGCACGGGCACCATCCAGCTCGGCGACACCGTCAACAACAATCCGGCCGGCCAGAAATCGACTATCGCCAATGTCGGCTATGGCGTGCAGTTCTCCAGCGCCACCAACGCCAGGCTGGTGTTCGGCGACGGCGCCGGCCCGGCCGAGTCGTCGATCGCAACCACCGGCGGCCACGTCATCCACACCACCGATAGTTTGCCGACCAATGGCGACTACAATTTCAACGACGTGAATTTCACCGGCGACGTTTCCAACCTGTCATCGATCAGCGTCTACTACGTCACCGAAGGCGGCACCGGCGACGGCAGCCTCGCCAATCCGGGCAGTTACGCGGGCGCACAGGCTTCCACGGCCAACGTCGTGGTGCTGATCGACAAGAACGTCAACGGCGCCCAGGAAACCATCGACCTGAGTGGCACCACGTTCAACCTCGATGACGGGCAGGTGCTGCTCGCCTTCAAGAGCGGCGACGCGGCGGTCGATGTTTCGCAGCTCGGTGTCGACACCAGCAGCGGCGCCTCCGCCGCGTTCCACTTCACCACGGTGCAGAACTCGCCGATCATTTCGGCGCCGGGGGGCATCGACACGCTGCGGCCGGTCCTGCAGAGCAACAACGCCACGCAGGTCATCAACCTGGCGACATCAGGCAGCGGCATCTTCACGGGCGGCATCCAGAACCTGATCGTCAGCAATCTCGGTTTCGGTGCGGGCGTTGCCGCCAACGCCACCGGCGCCTCCAGTTTCTTCGTCAGGAACAACACCATCGCCGCCGGCGGCAACGCGCTCGATTTCTCCACCACGGGAGCTCCGGCCAATACGCTTCTGCTGTCGATTGACGGCAACACGCTGCAATCGACCGGCTCCGGCCTCGCAGCGTCCTTCGCCGGTCAGAACATCAATGCAACCGACAACTCAATTGCGATCAGGTCGTTTGCCGGCAACAAGGTGACCGGCGGCGCCGGCAGCGGCGGCATCGCCTTCAACAATGTCCGCTTCGATTCCGACGGCGCCGGCGGCACGGTCAGTGCCGGCACGCTCGGCATCGGTAACCCAGGCGCTCGCGTGCAGGGCAATGGCCTCAGTTTCACCAACACCAGCGGTACCCTTGATCTGGGCACGCTCAGCCTTGCCAACAATGGCGGCACCGGTGTCATCGCCAACACCAAAACCACCAATTTCACGCTGAACAACAGCGGTGGCGTGGTCACCACCAACAACGGCGCGGCATTCGATCTCGATCCGCTGACCGTCAACATGACGTTTGCCACCGTCAGCGCCCTAGGCGGCGCCAGCGGCATCATCTTCGACGGCGTCGCCGGGACCTTCACCGTCACCGGCGGGACAAGCATCACCAACACGACGGGCTTCGGCATCGATGCCATCAACACCAACACTGGCACCTTCAACTTCAACACGGTGACGGTGAACAATGTCACCGTCCCCAACACAGGCGGCGGCATCCGAGTCCAGACCGGCACGCTCAACGTCACCGGTCTCGCCAACATCGACACGACCAGCGGCGTTGGTCTCTCGCAGGCCGGCGGCACAACCAGCTTCACCAATGGCGTCACCATCGACACCACCGCCGGCACCGGCATTCTCGCCACCGGCGGCACGATGGGCATCACCGCTACGGCTGCCGCCCAGACGGTGAACGCAACCGGCGGCACAGCGATCAATCTCTCCGGTGTCGCCGCCACCATCGCGCTCGATTCGACCTCGTCGGCCGGCGGCGTCAACAATGTCAGCCTGACCAATGTCAGCGGAGCGCTCAATCTCGGCACCGGCGCGCTCAGCGGGGCGACGGGCGCGTCCTTCAATGTCGTCGGCGGCACGGCTGCCGTGAGCTATTCGGGCACGGTCAACAATTCGGGCGCATTCAGTCCGGCGCTGAATGTCCAGAGCCGGCTTGCCGGCGCCGGCCTCGTCGCCCTGAGCGGCAATCTGACGGCCAGCGGGCTGGGCGTATCGCTGAACAACAATGCAGGCGGCACGGTGACGGTGTCCGGCGCCTCGAACAGCTTTACCGGTGGGGGCACCGGCATATCGATCACCGCCAACACCGGCGGCACCTACAACATCAGCGGCGCCAGCTACGCCATCGGCATGAGCGGCGGCGGGCTTGGCGTCGATATTGCCGGCAACAGCGCCCCGGTGACGGTCAATTTCAACGGCGGCGGGCTGGCGATCGTGACCTCGGCAGGCGCCGGCTTCAATGCCACGGGCACCGGCACGGTCAGCGTCACCGGCGTGGGCAACTCCATCGCCACGGGCACCGGTGTGGCGATGAACCTGAGCGGCGTCACCGTCGCGGCCACCGGCATGAATTTTTCCTCGACCAGCAACGGCGCCGGCGGCAACAGCGCCGTCGTCCTCACCAACGTCATCGGGTCGGGGACGATCAATCTCGGCGCCGGCTCGCTGGTCGGCGGCAGCGCGGCAACCATCGCCGTCAGCGGCGGCACCGCCAACCTCAACTATACCGGCAATGTCAGTCAGTCGAACAATGCCACCCTGGTCAGCGTCGCGGGCGGCCACAGCGGCACGCTCAACTTCGCCACCGGCGCGCTCTCGGCGACGAACGGCACCGGCCTGCAGTTCGACAATGCGGACGGCATCTACAGTTTCGTCGGCACGACGACGCTGAATGGCGGCAATGCCAGCGTCGACATCCTCAACGGCTCGGGCGGCACGTTCAATTTCGGCACCGGCACCTCGATCATCAGCCCAAGCGGCACCGCGTTCAATGTCAATGGCGGCACCGCCACCGTCACCTATGCCGGCACGATCACGCAAGCCACCACCGGCCAGCGCATGATCGTCGTCGCCGACACCGCCGGCGGTTCGGTGAATTTCACCACTGCCGTGGCGAACGGGCTCAACGACACCGGCGGCACCGGCATTGTGATCGACGGGGCGGCGGGCAGCGTCACCGTCAACAATGCCAGCCTGACGGGCACGGCCGGCATCACCATTCTCGGCGATTCGCTGAACAACGCGACCGGCACCTACACCTTCAACAATGTCGCCATCCAGACCGACGCGGGGGCTGCGAACCATGCCTTTGTCGTCGACGGCGATCAGGGCACGCCAGGCAATGACGACGTCAGCGCGGTCGTCAACCTGAACAATGTCGACATCACCAACCCCGGCGGCAATGTCGCAAATATCCGCGGCATGGCCGGCGGTTTAATCAATTTCGACAGCGCCAGCACGATCACTCGCAGCGATGGCGGGCTGGGCATTGCCGTGCTCAGCAACGCCGGCGGCACGATCAACTTCGGCGGCGCGGTCAAGACGCTCTCGACCGGTGTTAATGCCGCCGTCATCCTGACCAGCAACCCCGGCGCGACCATCAACTTCACCAATGGCGGGCTGATTATCAACACAACGAGCGGCGGCGGCTTCAGCGCCACGGGCGGCGGCACGGTGACGGTGCAGGGCACCGGCAACACGATCGCGTCCGGCACAGGCACGGCGCTCAACGTCGTCAACACGACGATCGGCGGTTCCGGCGTGACGTTCCAGAGCATTTCGGCCAACGGTGGCACCAACGGTATCGTCCTCAACAATACGGGCAGTGGCGGCCTGACGGTGACCGGCATTGGCACGACGGCGGGTTCCGGCGGCACCATCACGGGCACAGTGCAAGGCGCGGTGTTCACGTCGACGAGCAATCTCTCGCTCTCGAACATGAACTTCACCAATGCCAACAGCGGCAACGGCACGTTGAACAATGTCGACGGCCCGACATTCAACAGCGCGGCTCAGGCCGCCATCAACATGAGCAGCGTTTCGACGGTCAGTTTCACCAATCTGAATTTAAATGGCGGCGTCCAGGTCGGCATCAATGGCCAGAACGTCTCGAACCTGACGATTGCCAACACCACGGTGACCGGCTTCGGCGACGCGGTCTTTGAAGGCGACATGCGGTTCTACAACCTTACCGGCACCGCATCGATCACCAATTCCACATTTAGCTTCGCGGCCGGCGATCTCTCCGCCGGCGACAATCTGGTCGACATCCGCAACGGCACGGGCACCAGTCTGACGCTGAACATCAGCGGCAGCACGTTCAGCAACACCAAGGACTCCTCATTCGGCGCGCAAGGTCTCAACTTCGAAGCCTTCGGCACCGCCAACGCGACGCTCAACATCCTGAACAGCAGCTTCCTGAGCTTGAAGACGTCCGGCGTCGAAGCCTTTGCGCGCGACACCTCGACGCTGAATGTCAACATCGGCGACGGCACGGTCGCCAATGGCAATACGTTCGACCCGCAAGCCGCCCTCAGCGGAGCCGGCCGCGCCATCGGCCTCAACGCCGAGGACACCGCGCACCTGAACTTTAAGATCCTCAACAACAAGAAGATCTATGGCAAAGGCGGCCCGGTCATCAACGTCTTCGGCATCAACAATGCCGTCATCATGGGCCGCATCAACAGCAATGCCGACATCCAGGGCGGCGGCGTCGGCTCGGCGGGCTCGGCGATCTTCATCCATCCGGAAGATGCCTCGACCGGCATCATCGAGATCATCGGCAACACGATCACCAAGTCCGGCAACGATCCGGCTATCTTCGCGACGCCGCACGGCGACGGCGCCGGTCCGAGCACGGACAATGGTTCGCTGGATTTGACGATCATGAACAACAACATCACGCTTTCGGGCACCGGTGTGGCGGGCAGTGGCGCGGTCGGCATCGATGTGCGCGCGGGTTCCAATGCCGGCGACCTTACAAACACCTATCTGAACATCAGCAGCAACACAGTGACTCTGGCTCAGCCAGCCGACGACATCGCCTTCCTGGCACGCATAGGCAGCACTACGTCGCACCTGTATTTCCAGAACTTTGTAGGCGGCGCGAACAACCAGGCGATCGCCACCGCCATCTGGAATGCCGGCGGCAACACGCCGGCCGGTTCGGTGTTTTCCTTCGACGCCGGCGGTGCGCCGGCTTATGCCGCGATACCTGGCGGGCACAATGGCGGGCTGGTCCTCGTGCCAACTAACTGATTCCGACTGGAAATACTTATGAAGAATTAGGTATGTCCATTGGCAATAAAGCGATCTAAATTTTCTTGGCGATTTCTGTCGACTTGCTAATGCAGTCGCCGTAAGGTCAGTACAAGCAGTTTGGGGGAGAGGACTTATGTCTGAGCCGTTCTTGTCGGAAATCAGAATCATGTCGTTCGTGTTCGCGCCAAAAGGCTGGGCACTCTGTAACGGGCAGCTCCTGCCCATCAACCAGAACCAGGCACTTTTTTCGCTGCTCGGCACCACCTTTGGCGGCGATGGTCGGGTGAATTTCGCACTTCCCGATTATCGTGGACGCATGCCAATTCATGTCGGCGGCGGCCATACGTTGGGCGAGCGCGGCGGCGAGCAGGCCCACACGCTGTCGATCGCGGAAATGCCCACGCATGTCCACGCCGCCAACGCATCGTCTGTCACGGGCGCGACCAATCTTCCGGCCAACAACCTGCTTGGCAACAGTGCGCCAAACACCCTCTATGGTCCGGTGCAGAACCTCGGCGCCATGGTTGCCGGCACTGTCACCGATATCGGCGGCAGTCAGGCGCATCTCAATATGCAGCCTTTCCTGGCATTGACTTTCTGCATTGCCCTGCAGGGCATTTTCCCATCGCCGAATTGAGGAAACGCGACCATGGCACAACCCTATGTTGGCGAGATTCGCATGTTCGCCGGCAATTTTGCGCCGGCCGGCTGGATGTTCTGCGAGGGACAGTTGCTGCCGATCTCCGAGAACGAGACACTTTTCCAACTGATAGGCACAACCTATGGCGGCGATGGCGAGAGCACCTTCGCGCTGCCCGACTTGCGTGGCCGCCTTCCCATCCATCAGGGCAACGGGTTCATCCTGGCCGAGACGGGGGGCGCGGAGGAAATCACGCTGACAATCCAGCAGATTCCGGCGCATACCCACGCCCTGATGGCCTCGAACGACGTCGCCAATCAGCCCAACCCCAGCCAAAGTGTCATTGGTAGGTCAGGGCAGGTCAATGCGTTCATCAACGGCGGCCCATCGGTGGCAATGAGCACCCAGTTTCTCGGTAGCCGCGGCGGCAGCCAGCCACACAGCAATTTCCAGCCCTATCTGTGCGTCGACTTCATCATCTCGCTGTTCGGCATATTTCCTTCGCCGACTTAAAGAGGACCGTCATGGCCGATCCGTTCGTCGCCGAAATCCGTATCTTTCCGTTCAATTTCGCGCCCACGGGCTGGGCTTGGTGTGACGGTCAATTGCTGCCGCTGTCACAGAACACCGCGCTGTTCTCGTTACTCGGCACCACCTATGGCGGCAACGGCAAGTCCAACTTCGCCTTGCCGGATTTGCAAGGCCGTGCGCCGATGCACCCGGGGCAGGGGCCGGGCCTGTCGCTGCATGATCTCGGCGAAACCGGCGGTTCTGAAACGGTGTCTCTGCTGGAGTCCGAGATGCCGATGCATGCGCATTTCGTCCAGGCCGCTCCTTCGATCGTCAGCGGGGACAGCAACATCGCTCCCGGTAATGCGTTCGCCAAGTCGAGCCAGGGAAATGTATATGTCGCGCCAGGCAGCATAGTGTCGCTGTCGGACCAGACAATAGCGCCCGCCGGCGGCGACCAGCCGCACAACAATTTGCAGCCCTACCTCACCTGTTATTTCTGCATCGCGCTGCAAGGCGTCTTCCCACCAAGAACCTGAATTCCGAGCCAACAGGCAGGATCGATATCATGGCCAAGAAAGCAGAACCAAAGTCGAAAGCCCCTGCAGCCAAGACGCCGGCGCCGAAAGCGGCTGCCAGGGCCAGCGCCCGCCCGGCGCCGTCCAGCCCTCCACCCATTTACCAGCACAAGCCGGCCGGCGCGTCGTTTTTCGAACTTTCGCGGCTGATGGTGGTGGGGATCGATTCTGCGAAGGGGCAGTTGATCCAGAAGGCGCAGCTTTCGCCGAACGGGCCATGGCCCTCGGCCTGGTCGTTCATCGCGCCCGGCGCCTGGATGATCATGACGGCGGGCCTCACCAAGGACGGCCGTGTCGCCGTGGTCGCGCAGCCATCGGGAACCACCAATCTGTCCTTCATCACCGAAGACGCCAACCAGATCGGCCCGGTCGAGAAATGGACCGCGCCGATGAGCATCGGCACGCCGCCCGGCGCCACCTCCTATCAGAAGCTTTCGATGGCGCGCGATGCCGACGGCCGCATCGAGGTCTTCGTCACCGACAATCAGGGCCGCATCTGGTGGATCTACCAGAATCCGGACCAGATCGTGCAGGTGCAGAAAACCATCACGCCGCCGGGCACGACGACACCGATCGTCGTCACCGTCGACGTGCTGACGCCGCCGGCCAAACCGTGGAGCGACTGGATCCAGATCCCCGGCGGGCTGGTGACGGTTTCGGCGATACGCCAAGGCGACGGCCGCATCGCCCTGTTCGGCATCAATTCGAACCTGCATCTCTATCGCTGCCAGCAGGCGAAGGCGCAGGCCCTGAAGGCCGCCGACTGGACGGGTTGGGTGCAGATCGACACGACCCAGACAGGTGGCTTCATCGAGATGGCGCCGGTCGTCGGCCCGCTGGGCGCCACCAATTTGTTCGCCCTGACCCAGAACGGCCAGGTGCTGCACACGCGCCAGATGCCCGCCGGATCGGATACGTGGACGCAGTGGGCGACACCCGGCTACTCCAGGGCGCCCAACCAGGCGCTTGCCGCCGGCATCCAGGGCGACGGCGATATCGTGCTGGTCGCCGCCGACCAGCAGCACTTCCTCCAATTCAACGCGCAATGGGATGCCTACACCCAAAACTGGTCGGGATGGCGCGATTTCGGCGCATCCCTTCGCTCGACGCGCCTGACGCTCAACTACAATGCCGATGGCCGGCTCGCTTTGTTCAGCCTGGCGCTCATGCCGGACGGCACCAACGGGCTGTGGACGATCAACCAGATGGGCATCGACAGTTCCGAGTGGGAGTATAGCTGGACGTCGCTGACCGACAACAATCTCAAGCAGATCGTCGTCGTGCGCGACCTGACGCCGCCGGTCTGACGGTTGATTTACGCCAGCGTGGCGCAAGCGAAGCAGGCCCGTCCGGTCTGGTCCCGGTCTGACACGGCCGGGCTCCGCTTTCGTGCGGCAGTGGACGCGGACATGCCGTTCCTGTCGCGGCTCTATGCCTCGACCCGCTTCGAAGAACTCGCGGTGACGTCGTGGAGCGAGGCGCAGAAGACCGAATTCCTCGGCATGCAGTTCCAGGCCCAGCACGCGCATTACCGAAAACACTATCCCGAGGCCGACTGGCTGGTGGTGGAACGCGATAGCGAAGACATCGGCCGCCTCTATGTCGAGCGCTGGCCAAGCCAGCACCGCATCATCGACATTGCCTTCCTGCCGCATCATCGCCGCAAGGGCTACGGCACCGCACTGCTCTGTGACCTCATCGACGAGGCATGGTTAGCCGGCAAATCAGCATCGATCCATGTCGAGAAGCACAATCCGGCGAGACGGCTTTATGTCGCGCTGGGCTTCGCGGTCGTCGAGGACAAGGGCGTCTACGACCTGATGGCCTGTGCGCCGCCGGGGAGCGGGGCGGCTGGTTTGTGACGGCGAGCATCGCAAGCGGCGGCTCTCACCAGCTTCGTCATCCTAGGGCGGAGCAAGGAGCGGAGCGACGCGGCGCAGACCCTAGGATCCATGCCGCGACCTTTGTCCAAGATTGCTGCGCTTCAAGAAGGGCCTCGGACAGCCTGGGTGCACGAGCCGGCAGTAAAACAGCATTGCACCGTTGTCGCGCTCGAAAGTCGCGGCATGGATCCTAGGGTCTCCGCGACGTCGCTTCGCGACTGCTTCGCCCTAGGATGACGAACGAAGAGGAGAGGCTTCAGCTAATTTCGAAGCGATCAGACCCTCCCTGCGTCAAGCCTCTAATTGAACACCGCTTCGTAAAGCCGCCCGGTCGCATCGGCGGCGACCGGCACGATGAAGATCTCGTGGCTGCCGCTTTCCCCCGTGAAAAGATAGGTCGCCTGCGGCAATGCGATTTCGCGCGGGCCTTTGAACAGCAGCGAGAAACCGCCACCCGGGCGCGGGCTGGCGGCGATGGGCTTGACCGCGCTCAGTTCGAGCGGGATCTGCCGGCCCCCGGCTTCGACGGTGAAGGTTTGTCCCTGCTCGAAATCCGACACCGACGCCATTCCGTTTCCCTCAATCTGTCCGCTGGAGCGGTTCAGCGTTCGGATCGCTGATCCGGCTTTTGTTTCTTCGCAATTGCCAGGGAAAACCGCTCCACACTTTTCCTGGAATTGCTCCAGCGGAGGCACTGTCGCCGCTTCGCCGCAAGCTGTCCAGAGGCGGGCAGGCCGGCGGTCGCGCTCCCCAAGACAATCGGCCGCCGCAAAACCCCAAAATACAGCACCGCCTGTCCTTTTATGCGCGCAAGAGACGCTGTAGTACTTTGTTCCTGCGCGGGATTCCTTTCGACCCAAGATCAGCGCAAACAAGCATAGATCCCGGCTTCGGGACCATTGGCAGCCTGATGGGCGTGCGGGAGACGGATCATGGCGGATGCAAAGACGAACGGGACGGGCGATGCGTTGCCGCTGTTCTATTCGAGGCCCGAGGCGCTCAATCCGGCGCGGCACGGCTCGCTTGGCCTGACCGCGCGCAGCGACTTCGGCTTCGCCCGCTCCGCGCACGCCATTCCGGTGGTCGCGTCGGAAATGCCGGCGGCGATGCGCTCCTACCCGATCGTCTTTATCGGCCCGGCCAAGTCGCCAGTGATCATCACCGGCGTGCGCCAGAACGAGAACCTGTTCGTCGATGCCGACGGCAAATGGACCGGGCCGCACTACATCCCCGCCTATGTCCGGCGCTATCCCTTCATCCTGGCCGAAGACCCGACATCGGCCGGCCGGCTGACGCTGTGCGTCGAACGGGCCAGCGACCGGGTCGTCGACCAGTTGCTGGCGCCGTCCCGCGATGACAAGATCCTGCCGTTCTTCACCGGCAACGAGCCGACCGAAGCGACCAAACAGGAGCTCGCCTTCTGCAACCAGTTCCAGATCGACTTCAGAGCCACCCGCGAGATGGTCGAAAAGATCGATGCACACAGCCTGTTTTCACCGCGCCAGAGCAAGGTGACGCTGGAAGGCGGCGAGGTGCTCAACCTCACCGATTTCCAGGTGATCGACGAGCCGGCCTTCAACAGATTGAGCGACGAGGCGTTCCTCGACCTGCGCAAATCCGGCGCGCTCGGCCTGCTCTATTGCCACCTCGCCTCGACCAACAGCTGGACCTCGCTGGTGCATCAGGCGTCGTTGCGGAAGGCGGAGTAAGGCTCTCGAGTCTAAAGAGGCAGAGCGCGCAACTTGCTGATCCGCTGAATCGGTATCTCGTGCATAGAAGGCGCGGCGACCAATTTAGTGACCCCTTCGATCTCGGGCCACTTCCAGACGATGGTTGCCGCCACCTGGTTCATTGGCGTTTTCTGGTAAGCGGGCGCCAGAATAAATCCGTGAAGGCCGGCTGATCGCAAAGCCGCTCTCTCGGCTGGGTTTCTCAGAACGCGGCCATCCCCCGAGATGAAGATCCATGTCTCTGGTGCGCTTTGAAGATGTTTGATCCAGTCAATGTCGGCCGAGTGCCGACCGCCAGGAAGGCCTGGCACGTCCTTGATGTGAAAAGCACGATGCCCGTAATGGCTTATGAAACCGTCCAGAGTCGTAGCAAATAGCGGTGCGGTGCAGTTGTCAAACAGCACGTTCACGCCGCAATTCCATGCCCCATGGATGTCTCAAACTCAATAGATCGGCGGACGGACGCTTCCGGCACCAGATAGGCACGGGCGGCGCCAATAATCCCTTCCTGACGCGCAGCTGCTGCAAGGATCGCCGTCGGCACGCTTGAAGCGGCATCAATTGGCTGACCGAAAGACCGCGATGGGTCTACAACGACATTGAGCCGGCGACCGCCGGGCCACCACAAAAGCGGGTTGCCATCGTCGCCAAAATCGACAGTTTTTAAGATCGGCTCGATGATCCCTTTGAACTCATACTGGCGACGAAATAGGTTCAGGAGCCGTTCTCGCTCTTCGCCATCTTCGCCGGTTTCTATGACGGTTACAAAAATTTCCCGGCCGTCCGTTCGAAAGCGGTTGGTTGAAAGCGGACGGTCTTGACCAATGATATCTCGGGCAAGATGTATGGCCGCGCGAACACGCATCGCCGAAACTCCGGCGCGAATGAAGGCATCCGCGACCCGAACTTCCATAAGGTCTCGAAAGCCAAGAAAAACCCGCTCATCCCCCAAATCAACTTCAGGCGACCAAAGTGACGCGTACTTCTGGTCCTTAATGTTGTGGCCTCGGAGCCACCTAGCAATCTTGGCAGGACGGATATGCAAAAGCCGACCCGCTTCCGCAGGCGTGTAGACACCGACTCCGATCAGACTGTCCAATTCGATGCTCCCTTGCCTTATAGATTCAGCGTCTTGGGCGGCTGTCAATATGCGCGCTCAATAGTGACTGATCTGGCAAGCACAATCTACGATTTGCATGATTTTCGCTTTCCGCATGCGGGTAGCTATGCGGTAGCTTGCAACTGTAGACAAAGAAGAAGCCGCACTAGACGGCCTTCTTATCTGCTTGATTCCCTCTAGAGGAAACTGGAGCGGGTGAAGCGATTCGAACGCTCGACCCCAACCTTGGCAAGGTTGTGCTCTACCCCTGAGCTACACCCGCTCGCACGGCGTCTTGGCCGCAAGCCGGGCCTATATGGCTGAAGAGCGCGGCGATTGCAACAGGGAAATCACAGGCTTTTTGTGACACGCCGCGCGGGGCCGGCAAGCCGCCGGCGGGCGCGTGAGTGGCGGGCGGCGGGGCGCCAGCGCGAAGGGCGGTGCCGCTCACCATGATGTCGCATGACGGTCTTGTGTCGGCTGCCCCATTGGCCGTAAACGGCTGGCTTGAGAAACGGAACGAAACCGATGCCGAAGACCGAAGCCGATTTGATGGCCTTTCTCGCTGAACTCGGGATTGCCGCCTCGACGAAGCGCCATCCGCCGCTCTACACGGTCGCGGATTCGCAGGCGTTGCGCGGCGAAATCGCCGGCGGGCACACGAAGAACCTGTTCCTGAAGGACAAGAAGGATAATTTCTTCCTGGTCACCGTCGGCGAGGACGCGGTCGTCGACCTGAAGCAGATCCACCAGGTGATCGGCGCCGCCAGCCGGGTCTCCTTCGGCAAGCCGGAGATGCTGATGGAGCTGCTCGGCGTCACACCGGGCGCCGTGACGGTCTTTGGCGTCATCAACGACACGGCAAACAGGGTCAAGCTCGTGCTCGACAAGGATTTGATGGAGCATGCGGTGATCAATGGGCATCCGCTGACCAATGAGGCGACGACATCGATCGCGGCGCGGGACCTGATCAGATTCGTCGAGGCAACCGGGCACGATGCTGCTATCTTGAAAGTCTCCGTGTGATCGCCACATGGATGGCTTGAGTCAGATGGTCTGAAGCATAGGGCGCCTGGCCGCCGGCCGGCGGCGCCACGGAAGGGTAAAGAGATGAGCGACAACAATCCGTTCGGCGGCTCCTTTGGCGGTAATGGCGGCCAGTACACCACCTCGGTGCAGTATGGTGGAGCGGCGCCGGCGCCGGCGAAAGTCGCGCTTGGCGATGCGCCCGCCGCTCCCGCCGATGTGATCAAGGACACGACGACGGCTGCCTTTGCCGCCGATGTCATCCAGGAATCGCGCCGCCAGCCGGTGCTGGTCGATTTCTGGGCGCCCTGGTGCGGGCCTTGCAAGCAGCTGACGCCGCAGTTGGAGAAGGCGGTCAAGGCCGCCGGCGGCAGGGTCAAGCTGGTCAAGATGAACATCGACGACCATCCCTCGATCGCCGGCCAGCTCGGCATCCAGTCTATCCCGGCGGTCATCGCCTTCAAGGACGGCCAGCCGGTCGATGGCTTCATGGGCGCCATCCCGGAGAGCCAGATCAACGAATTCATCACCAAGGTCGGCGGCAAGGGCAATGGCGCGCCGCCGGTGGCGGAAGCCCTGGCCGCGGCGACCGAAGCGCGCGAGGCCGGCGACATGCAGACCGCGGCCGACATTTATGACGCCATCCTGGCGCAGGCGCCGGAGACGATCGAGGCGATCGCCGGACTGGGCGAACTGTTGTTCGACACCGGCGACACGGAAGGCGCCGAGGCGCTTTTGGCAACAGCCCCGGAGGCCAAGAAGGATGCGCCGCCGCTGGCAGCCCTGCGCGCCAGGATGGCGGTTGCGGCGCAAGCGGCGGCTCTCGGCAATCCAGCCGAGTTCGAGCGCCGGCTGGCGGAAAATCCTGGGGATCACCAGGCGCGCTTCGATCTGGCCATGATCCAGAACGCCAACGGCGACCGCACTGCGGCCGCAGACAATCTGCTGGCCATCATCAAGGCCGACCGAAGCTGGAACGAGGATGGCGCCAGGACGCAATTGCTGCAGCTGTTCGAGGCATGGGGCATGACCGACGAGGCAACGCTTGCCGCGCGCCGCAAATTGTCGGCATTGCTGTTTTCCTGAGCCGTTTGCCGGTTGTTTTGCCGCACGGGCTTGGCGTCGGCCATGACTGCGCCAGATTAGAACTGCCATGACGCGCTTCTGGTGAAGCGATCGGAGGAATATGGTGCAAGCGGGAAACGCGCATTACCGGCTCGCCAAGGATTTGCCGTCGACGATCCCGATCTTTCCGCTCGAGGGTGCGCTTTTGCTGCCGGGAGGGCGCATGCCGCTCAACATCTTCGAGCCGCGCTATCTGCAGATGGTGGACGAGGCGATTGCCGGCTCGCGGCTCATCGGCGTCATCCAGCCCAGTCTCGACGGCGCCTTGCGCGGCGATGGCGAGCCGGAACTCTGCAATGTCGGTTGCGCCGGGCGCATCATCGCCTTTTCCGAGAGTGGCGACGGCCGCTACCTGATTTCGCTGCAGGGCGTGTGCCGGTTCCGCATCGCCCACGAATTGACCGTCAAGACGCCGTTTCGCCAGTGCAAGCCCGCGCCTTTCCTTGCCGATCTCGACGAGGATCAGGCGGACAACGAGATCGACCGGCCATCGCTGCTCAAGGCGTTTCGCGCCTATCTGCAGGCCAACGATTTGGAGGCCGACTGGGAAAGCGTCAGCCGCGCCGAAAATGCCATGCTGGTCAATGCGCTGTCGATGATGGCGCCCTACGGGCCGGCCGAGAAACAGGCGCTGCTCGAAGCAGCCGACCTGAAGACCCGGGCGGAGACGCTGATCGCCATCACCGAAATGGCGCTGGCGCGCGAGAATGAGGACTTTGGCTCGAGTTTGCAGTAATTTGCAGTAAGATGTGTCGATATTCAGGTGAGACCGGCCTGCAAGTGGCGGCTTCCTGCGCTTCCCCGTTCTACCGCGTTGCGGTAGAACTGAGCTCACGTACGAAAAGTACGCTCCGCTCCGGTTCTCAGTATCAGCCATTTTCGACTCGGCCTGACCTGAATCTCGGCACATCTTAGGCCCGCAACTGGCTGGGAAGAGAATCTTATGGCGGCGGACGGACGTGACGAGAGGAAGGTCGACCCCAAGCTGCTGGAGCTGCTGGCCTGCCCGCTGACCAAGGGGCCGCTGGCCTGGGATCCAGAGCGCGGCGAACTGATTTCCAGGGTCGCCAAGATTGCCTATCCGGTGCGTGACGGCATCCCGATCATGCTGCCCTCCGAGGCGCGGACGCTTTCGGTGGAGGACGTGCTCGCCCCGCCGCCGCCACGCTTGGGTGGGCCGGGCTGAGTTCTTGCACCACAGGCTGGCGAGGTGGGCGGGACAGCACCCCCCTCTGGCCTACCGGCCATCTCCCCCGCAAGGGGGGAGATTGGATGTAGTCTCGGCTTTCGCTAATCTCCACGGTTGCTGGAATGTGCGAAAGCGCCAAAGCTGCCAATCTCCCTCCTTGCGGGGGAGATGTCCGGCAGGACAGAGGGGGGTGCTGTCCCGCTGCCATCGAAGTTTTTGACACTACTGAAAATTCCGCCCCTTGGGCATGACCCTTTCCGCTTCTTCCGACAGCGTTGCGAGATCCTGCCGGATCGGTGCGCTTTGTTCGGCGGGGCTGGAGTGATCCGAACGCTCCTTGGCGAGGTCTCCCGGAGGAGCCGCTGGTGCGGCTTCGCTGACCTTCTCCAGAAGCACGGTCAGCCAGGGCGTCAGATCCTCGATCCTCTCGGCGACGATGTGGACCACGCCCGATTCCGACTGCAATTTTCCGGTGACCTTGACGAAACGGGCACCCATGACGATGGGTCGGTAACGGTCGAAGGTTCTTTGCCAGAAGATGACGTTGGCCACCGCCTTGTCGTCTTCCAGCGTCAGGAAGATCGCGTTGCCCTTGCCGGGACGCTGCCGCACCAGCACGAGGCCGGCGACGGAGACGCGCCTGCCATCGCGCACGGAAGGCAGGTTCGCATTGGGGATGACGCCGGCGCGGTCGAGCCGCTCGCGCAGGAAGGCGACCGGATGCGCCTTCAGCGACAGGCCGAGCGCGCGGTAATCATGGATGACATGCTCGCCGAGCGGCATTTTCGGCAGCTTCGTCTCGGGCTCCAGCTCGCGCAGGCGAAGCGCCGGCTGGTCGAACAGCGGCAGCCTTTCGGCGGCGCTCTTGCCGTCGAGCGCGCGTACCGCCCACAACGCTTCGCGACGATCAAGGCCGAGCGAGCGGAAGGCATCGGCCTGCGCCAGTTTTTCGATCTCGCCGACATCAAGGCCGGAGCGCAGCCAGACATCCCGGACGGATCCGTAGCCTGAGCCGCGCCGTTCGACGAAGGCCGCCATGCGCTCCTTCGACAGGCCCTTGATCTGGCGGAAGCCGAGCCGGACGGCATGCTTCGTCTCGATGACGCCGCGCATTTCGGCATGGCGCGGGAGGATACGGGCCGGATCGAACGGCGCCTTTTCCAGCGTACAATCCCACACCGAAAAAT
Source organism: Mesorhizobium sp. M0239 (assembly GCF_040321815.1). Taxonomy (NCBI): domain Bacteria; kingdom Pseudomonadati; phylum Pseudomonadota; class Alphaproteobacteria; order Hyphomicrobiales; family Phyllobacteriaceae; genus Mesorhizobium; species Mesorhizobium sp. M0239. The sequence goes on along the minus strand of NZ_JAMYSG010000028.1, from coordinate 17,175 downwards.
TGACGTCGACGTCGCGAATGTCGACGCCATGGTCGCTTGCGTCGCGCACCAACTGGGCCGGCTGGTAAAACCCCATCGGCTGTGAATTCAGGATCGCGGCGCAGAACACGTCGGGATAGAAGGTCTTGAACCAGCAGGAGGCATAGACGAGCAGGGCGAAGGAAGCGGCATGGCTTTCGGGAAAGCCATATTCGCCAAAGCCCTCGATCTGCTTGAAGCAGCGCTCGGCGAAGTCTCGTTGATAGCCTTTCTTGACCATCCCTTCGACCATCAGCGTTTCATAGTTTTTGATCATGCCACTGCGCTTAAAGGTGGCCATAGCGCGTCTTAGCTTATCCGCCTCACCAGGCGAGAAGCCCCCGGCATCGATCGCGATCTTCATTGCCTGCTCTTGAAACAACGGCACACCGAGAGTTCGCTCCAGAATGGCTTGAAGTTCCTTGCTCGGATACTCGACCTTCTCCTTTCCCTGCCGTCGACGAAGGTAGGGGTGCACCATATCGCCCTGGATAGGACCGGGTCGCACGATCGCCACTTCGATGACCAGATCATAGAATGTGCGGGGCCTGAGACGCGGCAGCATCGACATCTGGGCACGCGATTCAATCTGAAAGACGCCCAATGTGTCGGCACGGCAGATCATGTCGTAAACGCGGCTATCCTTTTGCGGAATTGTCGCAAGGGTCAGCCGCCGGTCATACTTGTCCCTTACTCCGTAGTGGGTTTCCAGCAGATCGAAAGCACGCCTCAGGCAAGACAGCATGCCAAGCGCCAGCACATCGACTTTGAGGATGCCGACATTATCCAGGTCATCCTTATCCCATTCGACCATCTTGCGTTCGTCCATCGCCGTCTTGACGATGGGCACGATCTCATCGAGCCGGTCTTTGGTGATGACGAAGCCGCCGACATGTTGCGACAGATGACGGGGAAAGCCCATGATATCGTTGGAGCGTTCGATCACCAGTTTTGCCAGCGGGTCGGTGCGGTTGATGCCGCCAGCGTGAGCCTCCTTCTCGCCAAGTTCGGAGGTCGACCAACCCCAGATCGTGCTCGCCAAAGCGCTTCTGACATCTTCCGACAGGCCCATTGCCTTAGCCACTTCGCGTAGCGCCGAACGGCCGCGATAGCTGATGACGGCTGCGGCCAAGGCTGTGCGTTTGGCGCTGTATTTATTGTAGATATAGGCGATGACCTCATCACGCCTCTCATGTTCGAAGTCGACATCGATGTCTGGAGGTTCGTCGCGCTCCGTCGAAACAAAGCGCTCGAAAAGAACGTCCAGAAGGCCAGGATCTACCTCCGTAATCTCCAGACAATAGCAGATGACGGAGTTTGCGGCGGAGCCGCGACCCTGACACAGAATGCCGACCTCTTCCGAACGCGCGAACCGAACGATGTCGCGAACGGTGAGAAAATAACGGGCGTATTTCTTCTGACCGACAATTTCGAGTTCGTGCCGGATGAGTCCTTCCACTTTGTCAGGGATGCCCTCGGGGTAACGTTTCCTGGCGCCCTCCCAAGTCAATCTCTCCAGTTCCGTCTGAGGGTCGACGCCTGCCTCAGTCGTCTCCTCTGGATAGTTGTGCTTCAGCTCCTCAAGGGAAAAACCCAGGCTTTCCGCAAACCGCAAGGTCTCGGCCAATGCTTGCGGATGCCTGCGGAACAGGCGCGCCATCTCCATCGGTGGCTTCAGATGGCGCTCAGCATTGGCGGTGAGTTGCAGCCCGACCTCGGCGACGGGGGTGTTGAGGCGGATCGCGGTCAGCACGTCCTGCAGCGGGCGCCGTTCGGCGGTGTGATAGAGAACGTCGTTGGTCGCCATCAGCGGAATACCGACGCTCTCGGCAAGAGCCGCGGCCTGCTCGATGCGGAAACGGTCATTGCCGGCGTAGTCGGGCGAAACGGCCAGACGGAGATTTCTGCCGAAACGATCCTTGAGCAGCCGAAGCAAGGCGAGACCGTCCTGCGCCCCCGCCGACAGATCGGGCAGGACTGCCAGCGACATCAGATCCCCCCATTCGAGCAGGTCGCTGCGCTGGAGAAGGGTGGCGCCCTTTTCGTTCTCGTCGCGCAGATTGGCCTGGGTGAGCATGCGGCACAGATGCCCCCAGCCCTTGCGGTCCTGGGGATAGGCGAGGATGTCCGGCGTGCCGTCGCCAAAAACCAGCCGGCAGCCGGGATGATAGGAGAGTTTTTCGACCTTGGCCTGCTGCCAGGCGCGCACCACGCCGGCCACCGTGTTGCGGTCGGCAAGTCCGATCGCCGAGAAGCCCAGGAGCTTGGCCGCGACCACCAGCTCCTCCGGCTTGGAGGCGCCGCGCAGGAAGGAGAAATTCGACTGGATGCCGAACTCGGCAAAGGGAATGACGGTCAGCGCGTTCATGCGAAGACACCATGCATGAACCAGCGCGGCGGGACCTGCGTGTTGCCGTAAAGACCTTGCCGGTAAAGCCAATAGCGGCGACCATCGGCGTCCTCGATACGGAAATAGTCGCGGGTTGACGTGATCGGATCGCTCGCTGCCTCGCGCCACCATTCGGCGGCGATGCGTTCTGGCCCTTCGGCGCGCGTGACCCGGTAGAGCGCGCGCCGCCAGCGGAAGTGCAGCGGTGGTCCTTCCGGCATTTCAGTGGCCGGCACATCGATGGGTTCGGGCGAGCGGAACAGCCGGATTGGCCGTTCCGGCGGAAAAATGGTTTGTGGCGCCTGCAGCCTGCCGGGCTTTTTCGGCGGCGTGGTCCGGCGCGGCGCTTCGGTGAAGGGGATCGTGGCGACGGCGCGCTCCGGCAGATGGCTTTCGACCGCGACCGGCCGGAGAACCGCGCCCTCGCCGAGCCGGGCGCGGATGCGGTCGGCGAACAGCGCGATATCGGCACCGTCGTCGGTCGTTTCGCCAGTCAGATCGGCCTGCTGCATGTCGAAGGTGGCTGCCGCCAACACCGAGAGCCGCACCAGATCGAAACCATAGCCGGCATCGATATCCTGTTCGAGCGCGGCCAGCCTTTCATGGAACAGTTTCTGGATCAGCATGGGTTCGCGCATCGGCCGCGAGGTGCCGATGGCGATGCGGCTGACGGCGCCGTCGACGCGAAAGAGCAGCAGCGCCAGTGTCCTGGCACCCTCGCCGCAGCGTTCGAGATCGGTTTTCAAGGTCGCCGCCAGCATGCCCACCAGCCGTTCGATGTCCTCGGTCAGGGTGACGGGTTCGGCGAGGTGGCGTTCGACCGAAAGCGGCGCAACGGGAAGGCGCGGCGAGACGGCCTCGTCGAGGCGGCCAAGCGCCTGATCGAGGCGCAGGAGCAGCAAGGCGCCAAAGCGGCGGGCGAGCGGCGCGCGCGGTGCCGCCATGACGGCACCCGCCGTGCGCAGGCCGACGCTTTCCAGGCTGGTGCGGGTCGAGGGTTCTATGCGCAATGCGGCCAGCGGCAGGGGCGCCAGCAGCGCTTCCTCCTCGCCTGGCACAACGATGCGGTCGCCGCAAAAGCGTGCCGCCGCCCAGGCCGCACCCGGCGTCGCGGCAAGTCCGGCGCGGACATCGAAACCCTGGTGGAAGAAACGCGACAGGATGTCGTCCAGCATGGCACGTTCGCCGCCGAACAGATGGGTGCAGCCGGTGACGTCGAGAAACAGGCCGTCCGCGCCATCCAGCGCCACCAGCGGGGTGTAGCGGTCGCACCAGTCGGCAAGGCCTTCGAGCAGGCGGCGGTCGGCTTCCGGATCGGCCTCGACGATGTCGATCGACGGATGCATGGCGCGCGCATCGGCGATGCCCATGTCGCGCTTCAGGTGCAGGGCCTCAGCCCGCTCGTCGAGGGCCGAGATGCGCTGTGCGTTGCGGTCGCGATGGCTGATCACGAGCGGCGGGTGAGATGGGTGATCCGACGGCCGGGAACGCCAGGACCGCCCCAGACGCTGGCGCAGGACCCTTTCCGCCGCCAGATAGGGAAACCACAGGGACAGGATTCTTTGGCCGGTTTCTTTCCCCACCTGCTCCTTCGTGGCCCGCTCTTTCGTCGAATGCGCATTCATCGGGATTCCACTCCAGTGTGAATTGTCCAGGCAGGGCCGTGCGGCTCTTGCCGATGGTGAGGGTGAAGGCCGGGCGGCCGATCGAGCCGGCCAGCGGCCCGGCGATGGTGTCGCGCGGCACCGCCGGTGCCGACGTGACGATGAGGCGGACGGGTGCCGCCGTCGGTTCGGGCTCGGCCGCCTGCCGCAGCAGGAACACCGGGCGGCCGGCCGCTTGCGCCCTTGCATGCAGCCGGCGTGTCGCGGTCAGGTCAAGCCGCTGCGGATTGCCGCGAATTTCGAGGATGACAGCGGCGAGCGCCGTCATCCGGGCCGCCTCCTCCGCGACCCACAGCGCATCGACAAGTCTCGGTGCCTCGGAAAACAGCAATTGCTCCGGCTCAATGCCGAACGAGGCGTGAAGCCCCCTGGCATAGGGAAAGCCGGCCTCGCGAAAGATCTCCGATGTGCCGATCCACAGCACCGGCAGCCCCGGCGTTTGCTTGAGGATCAGGCTTGTGAGCGACAAAGCGAAGCCGGCGACGGCCCCGGCATCGCGGGTTTGCGTGCCATGGATTTCGCTCAGGGCGGCCTTCGGCAGGCCGCCGCTCAGGGCGGCGTCGAGGCGCTCGACGCCAATAGGCAGGAACGCGTCCGGCAACGCCTCGGCAATGCCACGCCGGACGATTGTGAGATCGGTGTTGACGTCGGCATCAAAGGGCGCGGCGGCCGGCGCAGCCAAGCGCTCGGGCAGCGTTCCCTCGATTTTCGCGATCTGGCGGCGCAGGGCAAAAACAGTCTCCCGCGCCACGGCGGTCATCGCCATGACGGTCAGCTTCCACTCACATTGTTCCTGTTATGTTCCCTATAGATTCCAGAGCGCATCCCAAGAGTCAAGCAGACACATGGGGAATTTATTCCTCTCCGCGCGGATGACGCAGGCGCATCGGCCCGTGTCATTTGCCGATTACGGTGCGAAAGCCTATATGCCGGGATCAAAGGACAAAGCATGGCACGCATCTACAAGACCCGCACCTGGCACGACGAACTCTCGCCCTCGATGGACGAAATGGAGTTCCTGGCGCTGGAGGCGTACGCCCATCTGCCGGAGGATTTTCGCAAGCTGACCGGCGAGATCGTCATCCAGATCGCCGAATTCCCGACCGACGAGATCATGGACGATCTGTCGCTAGAAACGCCGTTCGACCTGCTCGGCCTGTTTGAGGGACGCGGCATCGCCGAGCGCTGGAATCCGCAGACCGGCGAAGGCCCGAACCGGATCACGCTCTACCGCCGCGCCATCCTCGACTACTGGTCCGAGAACGAAGAGACGCTGGGCGACATCGTCACCCACGTGCTGATCCACGAGATCGGCCACCATTTCGGCCTGTCGGACGATGATATGGAGAAGATCGAAGAGGCGGCGGAATAGCTGGTTCTGCGTCGCGTGAAATGTCCATTCCTATCCAGTCGGTCCAGAACCCAGCGGCGGCAAGGGTTTCTGGGATCTCGCTTCAGATAGGTTGGTCATTCGGCTGATGAAAAGATGCAGCGCCTTGCGCACGGCGAGCGATGGCGGCTCGGACGGATGCCACTCCGGAAAATGACCATCAACCACCATTCGTGCCAACCCATAGACAAAGGCACGAGCGGCAAGAACCAGATGATCGAAATCCGCGTTCGCAGCCAGTTGACCCTGGTGTTGCGCTTGGGTCAGCAGGTCGATCATCTTCCGGCGAATGGCCTCATTCTGACCGCGAAGACTGTCCGACGCGTCGAAATCAATCAGGGTTCGGGAACTGATGATCTGGAAATGCGTGGGATTGGCGATCGCCCATTCCAGATAGCCTTGTCCGATTGCTTCGAAGGCCACGATGGGATCCGCGCTGTCGACTGCTGAAAGTGCATTGGCAACGGCCTCTGTCAGCCGGTTCATGGCCTGTTCGGCGACCGCGGTCAGCAGCGCTGTTTTCGACTGAAAATGCCGGAAGGGGGCGCCGGGGGAAACGCCGGCCCGCTTTGCGGCTTCGCGCACGCTTACATTGTCGGGGCCGCCTTCCTCGACAAGTTGAATTGCAGCATCGATCAACGTGTCCCGCAAATGGCCATGGTGGTAGCCGGTGCGGTGAGGCGTCTTGGCGTTTGCCATCTCTTCTCCTTCGTTTTCGTTCCGGAGGCCTGCTTCACGCATCTGTAGCACGATCCGCGATTTATGTAATCACTGTTTACAATGCAGGCAAGAGCATGTAAGCAGTGATTACAGATGGGATCGGAACAGGCCTGCGGTCTTCGCGGCTCCCGTTTTCCCGGATGAGGAAACGAAGATGCTTGCCAGAACCGCCGAACCCCGCCGTCCGCAATCGCTCATTTCGCTGAGGAGTTCAGCCGAAGAACCTCAGCGCAAAGAGAATTCCACGACCATCCAGTCGAGCGCGGCTGTGCCCAGCGCTACGCTTTATCGGCTTGCCTCCGCGGCCGGCGTCGGAAGCGCGCTTATTCTCCTGGTCAACGCGGCCAAACGCAGCTCGCTCATCGCGACCACCGATCTGACGCAACTTCTCGCACCGGTCGCCGAGATATTGGCGCTTGGTCTTGTCGTCGGCCTGTTTCTTGCGTTTGGCCGGCGCGCGGGCCTGTTCGGCACCATCGCGTTTGTCATCAACTTCGTTGCACTGGCAAGTTTGGTCGGTGTGGAAGTGGTGATCAATCTGGTATTTTCGAAACTTCCGCTGACAACCATCATCGAGCTGCGCGCCGGCCCTCTCGGACTGGCTTTGGTCGTCAGTTCGTTCCTTTTTCTGCTTGGGACACTTGCGTTTGTAATCTCTCTTGTCGTTGCAAGAGGCGTTCCGCGCATTCCACTCGCCCTCTATTTCATTGGCGCGGTGCCTATCGCGCTCCGTGCGTTCGTGCCGGAGTGGGCTCTTGACCTGGGCCTGGTGACGCTTGCGGCAGCCATCGCCTGGCTGGCCGGCTGGCTGTGGATGCGAGCGGAGCCTACCAGTCGCTGAGCTTCGTATCGGGTCCGTATTCCTGGCCGTCTATATCCTTGACCACGGCCTGGCCGCAACGCATCGCTTTGGCCTTCTTGTCGTAGGCATAGGTCGGCGAGCCGAACAGGTGCCAGCCCTTGTTCAGCGCCGCCGTCACCTTGTGGCAGAAGCTGGCATCGTCCGGAGCGGACAGAAAGCGGTAGAGTTTCATTGTTCAATTCCTGTCGTGAGTAGCTATAGCTCGCCCGCATCCATCGAGCATTTATGACCCGATGGCGGCTGCCTTCGCCAGCAGTTTTTCGGCCTGCGCCAAGTGCAGCCGCTCGACCATCCTGCCGTTCAGCGCGATCACGCCCTTGCCGGCATTTTCCGGCAGCGCGAAGGCTTCCTTCACCGAGCGCGCCTCGGCCACCGCTTCCATGGACGGCGCAAAGGCTCGGTTCGCGGCTTCGATCTGGGCCGGGTGGATAAGGCTCTTGCCGTCGAACCCCATGGCTGCGGCTTCCGCGCATTCATGTGTGAAAGCGTCGAGGTCACGAAAATCGTTGGAGACGCCGTCGAGCATGTCGATGCCGCCGGCGCGCGCGGCCAGCACCATCTGCATCAGCCATGGCACGAGGTAGCGTCGATCAGGCGTTGCCAGAATGCCGGTCTCCTTGACCAGATCATTCGTTCCGGCAACGAAACAATTTAGCCGCGAGGCCGGATCACGGCCAAGCTCGGCGATGGCGCCGATGTTGAGCAGCGCCTTGGGCGTCTCGATCATCGCCCATAGTTTCACGCTATCGGGGACAAAATTGTCGTCAAGCACATCGCCGGCCTCGAGCAGGTCGCGCGGCGTGTCGACCTTGGGCAGAAGGATGCCGTCGGGCTCACAGCTTGCGGCAGCCAGCAGGTCGTCGGCGCCCCATTCGCTTGATATCGCATTGATGCGCACGATCATCTCGCAGCGTCTGCCAATATGGCTGGCAACGGGATGGCCGGCGAAAATGCTGGCCAGTTTTTCGCGGGCAGTGATCTTGTCGGCCGGAGCGACGGCGTCTTCCAGGTCGATGATGATTGCGTCGCAGGCAAGCTGCGCGATCTTGGCCAAGGCCTTGTCATTGGAGGCCGGGATGTAGAGCACGGAGCGGCGCGGGCGATAGGTTTCCATGGGTGATCTATGCCGCCTGCGGTTGTTGGAGGCAAGCGCGCAGGGCTGTGCGCCCACCCTCCCCCTTGTGGGGAGGGTCGCTGCGAAGCAGCGGGGTGGGGGTGCGGCGCCGGACCCCCACCCGGACCTGCGGTCCGACCTCCCACAAGGGGGAGGTAGACGCTCGGCGTCCCGACCCTGCACGAAAACTGCACATGCCTGCGGAAAACCTCCTCGCATCCGCCCCACCCTTTCCCCGTCGGCCTGACAAACAGGCGGCATGCAAAAGCGAGCAAAACCCTATTGGTTCCTGCCTCACCGGCTGCGCAGCGAAGGCTGGTGGCTGGCCGATCGCCGCGCGCGAACGCCACGGCGATCCTCATTCCCTTTGTCCGCAGAACCCCGCCGGCAATCCGGCCGGACGCCATCAGGAAGGCCAGGTCATGATATCCTTCTTCACCGCCGCGCCGAGCTATTGCAGCCGCTTCGGTGTCGCCATCCTGCTGGCAGCACTTGCGGATTCTCTCTTTTATGGCCAACCCGCCGGCATCACGGTTTTCCTGTTTGCCACCCTGATTGCCGCCGCGGTGGTCGCCGTGCATCCCGCGGCCTTCAGCGACGGCAGGGTCTGGCTCAAGCCCGCCGCCTTGCTTGTCGCGCTGCTGCCGCTGGCTGAAAACGTCAGCACCCTGTCAGTTTCGATCGCGCTGGCGGCGCTGACCGTCTTTGCGCTTTCGCTGAGCGGGCGGCTGCGGCACAGCATCGCCCGCATTGCCGGCCAGATCGCGCTGTTCGGGCTGGCGGCGCCGTTCCGCTTCGCCAATGATTTCATCCGCTGGCGCAAGACGGCGCGCCGGTTCGGCCGACGGCGCATCCGGCTGGCGGCGATCGCTGTCTGGGTGATGCCGCTGACGCTGGGCGCCGTCTTCCTGGCGCTGTTCGGCGCCGCCAACCCGGTCATCGACTACTGGCTGTCGCTGATCGATCTTCTGAAGCTGCTCGATCTTATCCAGCTGGCGCGGATTGCCTTCTGGCTGTTCGTGCTCGCCGGCGTCTGGGCATTTCTGCGGCCGCGCCTGCCGCGCCTGGTTCGTCGCATCCCGCACGCGGCGCCGGCCGTCAGCGCTCAAGCCGACAAAACCGTCACCACCATCGAAGACATCCTGTTCGGCAAGGCCGCCATCCTGCGCGCCCTGATCGTCTTCAACGTCCTGTTTGCGCTGCAGACGGCGCTCGACGCCACCTATCTGTGGGGCGGGGCGGCCCTTCCCGACGGGCTGAGCTACGCGGCCTACGCGCATCGTGGCGCCTATCCCTTGATGGTCACTGCGCTGCTTGCCGCCGGCTTCGTGCTGGCAGCGCTGCGGCCAGGCAGCGAGACATCGGCCGATCCGCTCATCCGCCGGCTGGTCTATGCCTGGGTGGCGCAGAACATCATGCTGGTCATTTCGTCGATCCTGCGGCTCGACCTCTATGTCGGCATCTATGCATTGACCTACTGGCGCGTCGCCGCCTTCGTCTGGATGGGGCTGGTCGCATCGGGGCTTGCCCTGATCATCGCCCGCATCGCACTGGGAAAATCCAACGAATGGCTGCTGTCCGCCAATCTTCTGACGTTATCTCTGGCGCTTTATGCCGGCTGTTTCATCAATTTTGCAGCGACGATCGCCAACTACAATGTCGACCATTCCCTCGAAATGACCGGCCAGGGCATTCCCCTAGACGCCTGGTATCTTCACTCGCTCGGTCCGGGCGCGTTTCCCGCACTCGATCGGTTCCTCGAGCAGCAGGGCAAGACGGCGGCCGCCGGCACTGTCCGCGAACTGGCTGGCGTGCGCGGCAGCGATGAAATCTGGTATCGAACTATCCAGCAGAACTGGCGGGCCTGGAGCTTTCGCGACTGGCGGCTGCTTCGATATCTCGACACCAAGGGGCCGTTCGTGATTCCCTCCGCAATCGAACTTTCCATGCCGGGCCGCTGATCCATGCCGCATCACATCCTCGTCGCCGACGATGACCCGCACATCCGCGAGGTGATCTGCTTTGCGCTGGAAAAGGCCGGCATGAAAACGACAGGGGTGGCCGACGGTGCCGCCGCCCTGCAAGCGATCGGCCGCCGGGCGCCGGATCTTGTCGTGCTCGACATCGGCATGCCGGAGATGGACGGGCTGGAGGTCTGCCGGCGACTGCGGCACACATCCGATGTGCCGGTGCTGTTCCTGTCCGCGCGCGACGAGGAGATCGACCGCATCCTCGGGCTCGAAATGGGCGGCGACGACTATGTGACGAAACCATTCAGCCCGCGCGAACTGGTCGCCCGCGTCAACGTCATCCTGCGGCGCGCCCGCCCGGCGGCGCCCGAACCGACCGACGACAGGCAATTTTCGCATGGCAAACTGGCTCTGGCGCCGGCCAGTCACGCCGCCAGCTTCGACGGCAAGGCGCTTGCCCTGACGGGGATCGAATTCTCGATTTTGAAAGGGTTTCTGACGCGGCCCGCGCATGTGCTCGACCGCGACGCGGTGATGGCCAGCGCCTATGCCGCAAACATCCATGTCGCCGGCCGAACCGTCGACAGCCATATCCGCAACATCCGCGCCAAGCTGGCAGCAGTGGGTTGCCTGGATGTTATCGAGACGGTGCATGGCGTCGGCTTCCGGCTCGGCCGATGCGGCTGACGACTTCCGGCAAATGGGTCGGCCGCAAATGGCGGCCACGGCTTGCCACGGTCGTCGTCGCCATCCTGATCATGGTGATGGCCCTGCCATTGGTCGGCTTGTTCTTCTTCCGCCTCTACGAGAACCAGCTGATCCGTCAGACCGAAGCGGAGCTGATCGCGCAAGGGGCGGCCATCGCCGCTATCTATGCGCAGGATGTGCGCGATGCCGGCATCCCGCCGGAAAAACTCGGCGCGCCGATGCCGGGGCCAAGCGGGGATTCAAGCCGAAGCGTCAATCCTGACCCGCTGTACAGGCCGATCGAGCCGCAGCTCGATCTTGCCTCGGATTATGTGCTGCCGACCCGGCCGGCGGCGATGCCTGCGATCGTCGATCCCACCTTTGCCGCGATCGGTACCCGTCTGTCCGGTATTCTCGACGCCACGCAGAAAACCACGCTGGCCGGCTTCCGGCTGCTCGATCCCCGGGGCGTCGTCATCGCCGGTCGTGGCGAGGTCGGCCAGTCGCTCGGTGCGGCCGAGGAGGTGCGCACAGCGCTTGCCGGTCACTATGCCAGCGCGCTCAGGCTGCGCATTCCCGACCAGCCGACGCCACCGCTCTATTCGGTCAGCCGCGGCACCAAGGTGCGTGTCTTCGTCGCCCTGCCGGTCGCCGTCGATGGCAAGGTCGCCGGCGTCGTCTATGTGTCGCGGACGCCCAACAACATCATCAAGCATCTCTATGGCGAACGCGGCAAGGTGACGTTGGCGGCGATTGCTATAATCGGCGGCACGCTGCTCATCGGCATGGTTTTCCTGCGTACCGTCAGCCGGCCGATCTATGCGCTGATCGACCGAACCGAGCGCATAGCCGCCGGCGACCGCGCGGCGATCCGGCCGCTCGACCATCACGGCACGCGAGAGATGGCGGAGCTGTCCGCAGCCTTCCTCGACATGGCCGAGAAGCTTCAGGCGCGGTCGGACAGCATCCAGACTTTCGCCACCCATGTCTCGCACGAGCTCAAATCGCCGCTGACAGCGATCCAGGGCGCGGCCGAACTGCTGCGCGATTCCGGTGGCGCTATGGACGATACGGAGCGGCGGCGCTTTTCCGACAATATCGTCACCGACGCCGGGCGGCTCAATCTGCTGGTTCGCCGTCTGCTCGACCTAGCGCGTGCCGAAAACCTGGCGCCGAGCGGCGAAAGCACATCGATCGGTGCGGCGCTGGCGCTGCTGCCCGTCGACAACAGGCTGGCGGTTTGCGTCGGAGCCGGCGGCGACATCAGATTGCGCATATCGGCCGAGAACGCGGCTATCGTGCTGGCCAATCTCATCGACAATTCGGCCAGGCACGGCGCGACGGCGGTTTCTGTCTCCGCTACGAGCGCCGACGGCAAGGCGAGCATCCTGGTCAGCGACGACGGCGCCGGCATTTCGCCGAGCAATCGGGCGCGCATTTTCGAGCCGTTCTTCACCACGCGGCGCGAACAGGGCGGCACCGGCATGGGGCTCGGCATCGTGCTGGCCCTCCTGAAAGCGCATGATGGTATGATCGCGCTGGTTGACAGCGAACGCGGCACGCGCTTCGAGATCATTGTGCCGGTGGCGTGACGGACACCATCGGCCGGATCGGAGAAAAAATGCGCTACGACATCGTCATCATCGGTGGAGCCATCGTCGGCTCCTCGGTCGCCTATTACCTGCGTGAGCAAGGGTTTTCCGGCACGATCGCGCTGGTCGAGCGTGATCCGCAATTCGCGCATGCGGCAACGACGCTGTCCATGGCTTCGATCCGCCAGCAATTCTCGATCCCGGAAAACATCCGCCTGTCGCAGTTCACGCTAAAACTGTTCCGGCGGCTGAAGGAAGAGTTCGGGGATGATGCCGATATCGGCTTTCGCGAGGGCGGCTACCTCATCCTTGCCGGCGAGGACGGCTTGCCGATCCTCAAGAGCAATCACGAGGCGCAGATCGCGGAGGGCGCCGACATCGTGCTCGAGGATGCCGACCAGCTTACGCGCCGGTTCCCGTGGCTGTCGACCGAGGGCATTTCAGCCGGCGCCTATGGCCGCACCGGCGAAGGCTGGTTCGACGCGCATGCGATGCTGACGCTGTTCCGAAAGGCGCTGCGGCAGAAGAAAGTCGATTTCATCGCCGCCGATGTCACCAGCATCGCGCGCGATGGCAACCGCGTCACGGGAGTGAGCCTCGGCAATGGCGAGACGCTGAAGGCCGGCATCGTCGTCAACGCCGCCGGCCCGAACGCCGGCAAGGTGGCTGCCATGGCCGGGCTTGAACTCCCGGTCGAGCCGCGCAAGCGCAATGTCTTCGTCTTCGAGGCGCGCGAGAAATATGCCGACATGCCGCTGCTGGTCGATCCCTCCGGCATCTATGTTCGTCCGGAAGGCTCGGTCTACCTCACCGGCGGCGCCGAACCGGAGGAAGGCGACCGCGCACCCGATCCCGGTGACTTCGAGGTAAGCTGGCCGCTGTTCGAAGAGGTAATCTGGCCGGTGCTGGCGACCCGCATTCCCGCCTTCGAGGCAATCAAGCCGACCCGCGCCTGGGCCGGCCACTACGACTACAACACGCTCGACCAGAACGCGGTGATCGGTCCGCATCCCGAAGTCGGCAATTTCATCTTCGCCAACGGATTCTCCGGCCACGGCCTGCAGCAGGCGCCGGCGGTCGGCAAGGCGCTGGCCGAACTGATCGTGCATGGTGGCTACCGCACGGTGGACTGCTCGGCGTTTGGGTATGAGCGGGTGGCGGAGGGAAGGGCGTTCCGGGAATTGAATGTGATTTGAGCGATCAGCGCAGACCGCCGTTCTATCGAGTTCCCCCCTCTGGCCTGCCGGCCATCTCCCCCGCAAGAAGGGAGATCGGCAGCTTCAGCGCCTTGCTCTTTCCTGCGACGCAGGAATTGGCGAAAGCGGTTGAGCGCTCAATCTCCCCCCTTGCGGGGGAGATGTCCGGCAGGACAGAGGGGGGTGCTGTCCCGCTAGCCGTTGCAAGTCAGGTGACCGCACGTCAGCCCTTGCGGTCGAACCAGAAGGCGTCGGCCATGCGCTTCATGCCGATACGTTCGTAGAAGCCGACGGCGTCGGGCATGGAGATCAGGCTGATGGCGACCGATGGTCCAAGCTGCCGCCGCGCCTCGTCCATCAGGCCCTTGCCTATGCCGAGCCCCTGCGCCGATCGGGAAACGGCGAGTTCGGAGATGTAGCAGACCCCAGGAGAAGTCGGTGATCGCCCTGATAACGCCGATCAGCGGCTTGCCCTCGACGTCGAGGCGCGCGGTCAGTACCAGGTTGGCGCCCGACAGCATCGCCCGCAGCCGTGCTTCATCATCGACCGGCCGTGTCTCGCCGAGGCCGGATTCGACCAGCACGCGACGGAATTCGGCGATGTCGAGCGCGGCTTCGCTGTTATAGAGGACGTGTGCGTTTTCTGCCATGTCCGCCAGACTGCACCATCGGGCTGGCTTGTGCCACCGTGCACGAACAGTTGCCTTTTATTTGCCGCCGGCTTTGTGTAAACCGTGCCTCAGCAATCCCCCCGCAACGAAAACACGGGCAAAAGCCATGGAAAAGTTCACCAAGCTCACCGGCGTCGCCGCTCCGATGCCGATCGTCAATGTCGACACCGACATGATCATCCCGAAGGATTACCTCAAGACGATCAAGCGCACCGGGCTCGGCACCGGCCTGTTCGCCGAAATGCGCTACAAGGATGACGGCTCGGAAAACCCGGATTTCGTGCTCAACAAGCCGGCCTACCGCAAGGCGCAGATCCTGGTTGCCGGCGACAATTTCGGCTGCGGTTCCAGCCGCGAGCACGCACCGTGGGCGCTGCTCGACTTCGGCATTCGCTGCGTCATCTCGACCTCGTTCGCCGACATTTTCTACAACAACTGCTTCAAGAATGGCATCCTGCCGATCACCGTCAGCCCCGAGGATCTCGAGAAGCTGATGGACGACGCCTCGCGCGGCTCCAATGCCACCGTGTCGGTCGACCTCGAATCCAAGGAAATCCGTGGTCCCGACGGCGGTGTCGTCACCTTCGACCTTGACGATTTCAAGCGGCACTGCCTGCTCAACGGGCTCGACGACATCGGCCTGACCATGGAGAAGGCCGGCGCCATCGCCTCGTTCGAGAAGCGCAACGCCGAACAGCGCCCCTGGGCCTGAGCGGTACACACTCCAGGCGGAGGCCCGGCCGCTTTTCAGGCCTTCGTTGCGCCGGGTTCGTTGCGACTGAGTGGAGGGACAGTCATGACACGTTTGCTTCTTGCCGGCGTTTGCGGGCTGGCCTTGTTGCTGGGGCAAACCGTGAGCGCGTTTGCGCAGACACAGGCACCCGCCAACCAGCCGGCCCCGGCGACGGACCAGCCGTCCGCCGATCAGGGGACGAACGCCGCCGACGCTGCCGATGACGACAAGCAGGCGCCCGTCCCTTTCGAAGGCGGCACGCTGACCATCACCCAGAAGGAACAGTATGGCGAGAAGGTGCTTGCCTATGACGGCCAGCAGCTGGCCACCAACTATGACGTCTTCTTTGACAGGATCGTGGAAGTCGGCGGCGTCAAGGTGGCGCTGTTCGATGTCGGCGACGGCGGCAACCAATGCGGGCCGGCGACGGTGATCGTCTGGAAACCGGAAGGTGGCACGATCCAGAGCACAATGGTCGAGCAGGACCAGTGCGGCGCCCCGCCCTCGGCGGTGTCCGACAATGCCATCTATTTCGTGCCGTATCTGTTGCCGGGGGATGAGAAACCGGCTTTGCAATGGTCGCCGACCGATGGGCTGACGATTTCGGGCAATCTGACCTACATGCCGGAACCCGGCACGGACTGGAAAGACATCGATCCGGAAAAGTACCAGAACATCATCGACGCTTTCCACAATGAGGCTGTCTACAAGGAAGCCGAAAAGCTGCTGGGCAAGGACATGCCCGATATGGCGACCAGCCTGCTGGTCGGCGGCGGCACGGAAAAGACCGCTTCGGGCGCCTTCTACGCCAGCGGCTGCGTGCCGCATGATTGCGGCGGCAATGACGGCTTCATGGCGGTCGACCCGGCCAAGCAAAGGCTCTATTTTGCGCGCCGCGGCGACAATGGCAAGCCGCAGGCGTGGCCTGATGTGGCGACATGGCCGGCCGATGTGAAGGCGGCGTTGGACAAGGCGCTGGGGTCTGCGAACTAGGCATTTCGGCGGTGAACCAAAAGCTGTTTCGCCGCGATCCTTCACACCCCCCTCTGCCCTGCCGGGCATCTCCCCCGCAAGGGGGAGATCGGCAGCTTGGCCGCTCTGCCTATCTCTGCACCGTTTGTAACTGGCGAAAGCATTCGAGACATCCGATCTCCCTCCTTGCGGGGGAGATGGCCGGCAGGCCAGAGGGGGGTGCTGTCCCGCCGACATAAAAATGCCTTTGCAGCGCCAGTCGCTCTGCGTTGACCCATGGTCAGATCTGCCCTTTCCCTGCAAAATGGCCCACCACAACTCACGAGAACCCCATGCGACAACTGATCTCCACCGGTTCGCCCTTCGAAAAGACCGCCGGCTATTCGCGCGCGGTGGTGCAGGGCGATTGGTGTTTCGTGTCGGGAACGACCGGCTACGATTATGCGACGATGACGATGCCCGATACGGTCGAGGCACAGACGCGCAATTGCCTGGCGACGATCGGCAAGGCGCTTCGTGACGGCGGCTTCGAGATGACCGATGTGGTGCGGGCGCATTACTACATCACCGACCAGGCCTTCGTGGACATCGTCTTCCCGATCCTCGGCGAGACGTTCGGCGACATCAGGCCGGCGGCGACGATGATCGTCTGCCAGCTCAACAGACCGGAAATGAAGATCGAGATCGAAGTGACGGCGCTGCGGCGCACGGCATGAAAGGCAGGCCGATGAAAGTCCGGCGTATCGTTGCCAACATCGAGACATCTAATATCGCGGCGGCGAAGCGCTTCTATCAGGACGTGCTCGGCCTCGACGTGCTGATGGACCTTGGCTGGATCGCGACCTACGGTTCCGATCAAGAGATGCAGGTGCAGGTCAGCTTCATGGCGCAAGGCGGCTCCGGTACGCCGGTGCCGGATCTGTCGATCGAGGTCGACGATGTCGATGCGGCGCTCGACGCCATGAAGGCCGCCGGCTTCGCCATCGAATACGGACCGGCCGACGAGCCCTGGAGCGTGCGGCGCTTCTATGTGCGCGATCCGTTCGGCCGGCTGGTCAACATTCTCTCGCACAGGTGATGGTTTAGCTCGGGTTCCTCGCCCCCACGTGAGTGGGGGAGAGCGACTATCTGGGGTGTCAAGTTGCAATTACGAACTCGTTGCGCGCATCGCGTGCTTTTGCATTGAGGATGACCAGG
>NZ_JAMYSG010000027.1:0-93730 GCF_040321815.1 Mesorhizobium sp. M0239 | reverse complement strand
GGAGAGGGGGTGGGTGTGCAGCGCTCGGCCTACCCCCACCCGGCTCCGCTTCGCGTATCGACCCTCCCCACAAGGGGGAGGGTGAAGAGGTGCCGGCCTGCCGCGCCAGCCGTTCGGCGAGCTGCTTGGCGGCGGTAGCGCGCGGAGATCTTTCCCCACGAAAGCGCATCAGCCGTCGCTCCAGATCGGCGCCGTCGCCACCAAGACCGCGTTCGGTGAGCAGCACCGCAAGCATCGCCGCTTCGAAGGCATGGCCGCTGCCGGCTGCCTCGGCAACCATGTGCGCCAACCGCACCGGCAGAGCGAGCTTGCGCATCGCTGCACCCGCCTCCGTCAGGCGGCCCGTCTCGTCGACGGCATCCAGCGCGCGCAGCAGTGCCCTTGCCTCACTAAGGGCCGGAACAGGCGGCGGATCGAGAAAGGCGAGCCCTGCCGGATCGGCAACGCCAAAGGCAGCGCAATCGAGCAGCAGTCCGGACAGATCGGCCTCGAGGATTTCCGGCGGCGTGAAAGCGGGAAGTGCAGCCGTCTGCTCGGCCCGCCACAGCCGGATGGCGACGCCAGCCTGCGTGCGCCCGGCACGGCCGGCGCGCTGGTCGGCGGAAGCCTTGCTGACACGCACGGTTTCCAGCCGGGTGAGGCCGCTGGCCGGCTCATAGCGCGGCAGGCGCGACAGGCCGGAATCGATGACGACGCGCACACCGTCGATGGTGATCGAGGTTTCGGCGATCGAGGTGGCCAGCACCACCTTGCGGCGGCCTGAAGGCGCCGGCTTGATCGCGGCGTCCTGCGCCTTGCCGTCGAGCATGCCGTAGAGCGGCACGATGTCGGTTTCAGTGCCGACCTTGCCGGCCAGCCGCTCGGCGGTTCGCTCGATCTCGCGTTGGCCGGGCAGGAAGGCAAGCACGCTGCCGATCTCGTCGGCAAGGGCTGTGCGGATCGCCTTGGCCATCGCGTCCTCGATGGCAATGCCGGTAGGGCGCTCGTCGTAGCGGATGTCGACAGGAAAGGCGCGCCCCTCGCTCTCGATCACCGGCGCACCCGACAGCAGTTTCGCGACCCGCGCGCCGTCGAGCGTTGCCGACATCACAGCCAAGCGCAGGTCCGGCCGCAGCGCACCCTGCACGTCGAGCGCCAGTGCGAGCCCAAAATCGCCATCGAGCGAACGCTCGTGGAATTCGTCGAAAATGACAGCCGAAACGCCGGGCAATTCGGGATCGTCGAGGATCATGCGCGCCAGCACGCCTTCGGTGACGACTACGATCCTGGTCTTTGCCGAAATGCGGTTTTCCATGCGCATGGCATAGCCGACGGTGGCGCCAGGTTCCTCACCAAGCAATTCAGCCATCCGGCGGGCGGCGGCGCGGGCGGCGAGGCGGCGCGGTTCAAGCAGGATGATCTTGCCGGCGCCGAGCCAAGGCGCGTCAAGCAGCGCCAGCGGCACCAGCGTCGTCTTGCCGGCGCCCGGCGGCGCCACCAGCACGGCGCTGTTGCCATGGCCGAGCGCTTCCCTCAGCGCCGGCAGCACGGCAGATACAGGAAGCTCCGGCAGGGGTTTTGTGGTCATGGCGCCCGCATATCAGCGGTTGTGGCCACGGCGCAACCAGAGACGGTTCAAAGCCGGGTGCGCGAAAACGGGTTCCAGCGCACGGTGCCCAGCCGCGCTTCCTCCCGCACCATGGTCAACAGGCCGGCGCCGCCAACGACCGCCAGACCAACCAGCGACAGCCCGTCCGGATATTCCTGGAAGAACAACGCGCCGAGGACCACCGCCCAGGCGATCTGCGAATAATGCGTCGGCGCAACGCGGTTGGCGGGCGCGTATTTCATGGCCAGCAGTTGAAGGAATTGTCCACCTGCGGTGAAGGCTCCGGCCATTGCCAGCCACAGCAACTGCTTTCCGCTGGGAACAGTGAAGGCGGTGGCGGCGGCACCGATGCCGTTGAACAGCAGGCCGCAACCGACCAGCACGCCGAGCATGGTGGTGCGCTTTTCCTGCTGCGCCAGCGAGCGCATCAGGATGACGCTGATGGCGGCGAGGAAGGCAACGCCGAAGGCGGCAAGATGGCCGAGATTGAGCTCGCGAAAGCCAGGCCGCACCACCAGCATGACACCGGCAAAACCGGCGACCACCGCCAGCCAGCGCCAGGGGCCGACCTTCTCCTTGAGGATCACCGTGGAGAGGATGGTGACGCAGAGCGGCGCCAGGAAGATCAGCGCATAGGACTCGGCCAGCGGAATGGTGGTGAAGGCGTAGACGCTGAGCACGCCGGAAGCGATACCCGCCCAGGCGCGCGCCTGCACCGCCCATGGCCTTTTGGTGCGCCAGAAATCGCGCCAGCGTTCGCCCGCAGGTCGCGTGAAGAATAGGAAGAAGCCCGCGAACAAGGTTATGAAAAAGCCGATCTCGAAGATCGTGAGCTGACCGCCCAGGCTTTTGACAACGGCATCGCTGCCCGAATAGCTTGCGTAGGCGATCAGGGCGAGCAGGATTCCGTTCGTCACGTTGTTCCAGTTCCGGGGAGAGAGTGATTTGAAAATCCTAGCGCTCGGTGCGCATCCGGACGACATCGAGATCTTCATGTTCGGTACGATGGCCGCCTATGCCGCGCAAGGCGCAGAGCTCACTTTTGCCATGGCCACGGATGGTGCCAGGGGCGGCACGAGTGATCCCGCTGTTCTCGCTCGTGTCCGTCGCGATGAAGCAACGGCCGCGGCTGCGCTGGTAGGCGCAATGCCACGCTTCCTCGACTTCCCGGACGGCGAGTTGGTGGCCGATGCAGCGCTGATCGGAGCTCTGAAAGCACTGATTGGTCAAACCGGCCCGGATCTGGTGATCACGCATGCGCCCAACGACTATCACGCCGACCATCGCGCGCTGTCGGACGGCGTGCGCATCGCGGCGTCTTTCGCCGTCCCGGTGCTGCATGCCGACACGATGGGCGGCACCGGTTTTTCGCCGACGCACTACGTCGACATTTCCGGGTATGCCGACGTCAAAGCTGAGGCGATCCGAATGCATCAGTCGCAGGATCCCGACCGCTTCGTCGACATCGCGCGGACACAGAACGCCTTTCGCGCCGGCCAGTGCAACAGCGCGCAAGGCTCATCGGCCGAAGCGTTCCGTTTCGAACCGTCGTTCCCGTTCGCCGATATCCGCGCGCTGCTGCCGCCGGCGCCGCCAATCCGCAAGGTGATGGTGAGCACCAGAAGGGTGGATTGAAAACCGAGGCTGCCCCACGTCCTGGTCAGAATCGGCCTGAAGAGCTTCGGTAGGCCGACCAGCGACCCGCGCTTTTCCCAAGGTTTTCAGACATCGCCATAAGCATGCTGCGGCGCAGCAACGAATTCGCTTGCCTTGTTTAGTAAAAATTGCATCACTAAACAAATTACTAAACATCCGCAGCGTGACCGCGCCGCCATGTTTGGGCCCCTGAGGAGAGGGGTTGAGGGCTTTTTGAAACCGTCATCCGGGCGCGTTTCGCAAATGGGAGGAAGTCATGAAATCGAGCTTGAAACTGGCGTTGGGACTGACCTCGGCGATCACAGCGTCGACAGCCGTCTCGAATGTCGCGCACGCTGAAGACCTGACGCTGTGCTGGGCCGCTTGGGACCCGGCCAACGCGCTTGTCGAACTGTCCAAGGATTTTACCAAGGAAACCGGCATCGGCATGAAATTCGAGTTCGTGCCGTGGACCAATTATGCAGACCGTTTCCTCAACGAGCTGAATTCGCACGGCAAATTGTGCGACCTGATCATCGGCGACAGCCAGTGGATCGGCGGTTCGGCCGAGAACGGCCACTACGTCAAGCTGAACGACTTCTTCGACAAGGAGAAGATCAGCATGGACGACTTCGTGCCGGCAACCGTCGTCGGCTATTCGGAATGGCCGAAGAACACGCCGAACTACTGGGCGCTGCCAGCCATGGGCGACGTCGTCGGCTGGACCTATCGCAAGGACTGGTTCTCCAAGCCGGAGCTGCAGAAGGAATTCAAGGAGAAGTACGGCTGGGATCTCGGTCCGCCGACCACCTTCGACCAGTTGAAGCAGGTCGCCGAGTTCTTCCAGAAGCGCGAGATTGACGGCAAGACCGTCTACGGCGCCTCGATCTATACCGAGCGCGGCTCGGAAGGCATCACCATGGGCGCCATGGACGTGCTCTACAGCTACGGCTTCCAGTACGAAAACCCGAAGAAGCCCTACGAGATGGAAGGCTTCGTCAACTCCGACAAGTCGGTGAAGGGCCTGGAATTCTACAAGGCGCTTTATGATTGCTGTACCCCTCCGGGCGCGTCGAACAGCTACATGGGCGAAGGCGTCGATGCCTTCAAATCCGGCCAGGTGGCGATGCACATGAACTTCGCCTTCACATGGCCGGGCCTGCAGAAGGACGAGAATGTCGGCGGCGACAAGATCGGCTACTTCGTCAACCCGAAGGGTCCCGACGGTGAGCAGTTCGCCCAGCTCGGCGGCCAGGGCATCTCGGTAGTGTCCTATTCCGACAAGCAGGAGGCGGCGCTGAAATACATCAAGTGGTTCGCCAACAAGGACGTGCAGGCCAAATGGTGGTCCCTCGGCGGCTATTCCTGCCTCAACGCGGTGGTCAAGGATCCGAAGTTCCCGGCCAGCCAGCCCTACGCGCAGACCTTCCTCGACTCGATGGCCATCGTGAAGGACTTCTGGGCCGAGCCGAGCTACGCACCGCTGCTGCAGGCTTCGCAGAAACGCTTCCATGACTATGTCGTGGCCGGCCAGGGCTCGGCCAAGGATGCGCTCGACGGCCTGGTCAAGGACTGGACGCAGGTCTTCCAGGACGACGGCAAGATGTAACCCCGGCTCCTCCCGAGCTAGGGCCCTAGCGTCCCGTGCCGCCCTTGGCACGGGACGCAGTTCAGATAAATTCCATGACAGAGACGACCAAGTGACCGAAGCAGGACTCACCATGCTCAATCGGACTGCGGAGAACGTTGCCCGGGCGACCCCGGAACCGTTGGCCGGCAAGGTCCGGGGCATCAGCGACAAGGGCCTCGCCTGGCTGTTCATCTCGCCGACGATCCTGTTGCTGCTGGCCATCAACATCTTTCCGCTGTTCTGGGCGATCTATCTGTCGTTCACCAACTACCGGGCCAACCGGCCGAACGAGGTGGTGAAGAATCTCGGCTTCGCCAACTACCAGCGCATCCTCGGCGACAAGGATATCTGGATCGCCATGCAGACGACGGCGCATTTCGTGTTCTGGACCATCCTGTTGCAGACGCTGATCGGCTTCACGCTGGCCTGGCTGATCGACAGGAAGTTTCGCGGCCATGCCTTCTGGACGACGCTGATCCTGGTGCCGATGATGCTGTCGCCGGCGGTGGTCGGCAATTTCTGGCGCTTCCTCTACGAGCCACAGATCGGCCTGTTCGCCTACGCCATCTCCTTCGTCACGAGGATCCCGCCAACCGATATCCAGATGCTCTCCAACGTGTCGCTGGCGCCGTGGTCTATCATCATCGTCGACACGTGGATGTGGACGCCCTACGTGATGCTGATCTGCCTCGCCGGCTTACGCTCGATCCCCGAATACATCTACGAGGCGGCCGAGGTCGACCGCGCCTCCAACTGGCGGCAGTTCTGGTCGATCACGCTGCCGATGGCGCTGCCCTTCATCATGCTGGCGGTGCTGTTTCGCGGCATCGAGAACTTCAAGATGTTCGACATGGTCAACCTCTTGACCGGCGGTGGGCCGGGCTCGACCACCGAGGTCGCCTCGATCACGCTGAAGCGGCAGGCTTTTGAGAGCTGGCGCACCGGCTACTCCTCGGCCTTCGCCATCATCCTGTTCGTCGCGGTGTTCGGGCTGGCCAACATCTACGTCAAGGCGCTCAACAAGGTGAAGCAGAGATGAGCCTGACCACTGCCCACTCGGTCGTCGCACCGTCCACGAATTCGAAGCGCATCGCCGGCACGATCATCGTGCTCTACGCGCTGATCTCGATCGTGCCGCTGCTGTGGATCTTCGCCACCAGCTTCAAGACGCCGCCGGATTCGATCGCCTATCCGCCCAAGATCCTGTTCCAGCCCAGCCTCGAAGGCTACTGCAATCTGTTCACGACGCGGACGCGGCAGACGCCGGAATACATCAACTCGCTGGGTCCCGCGACGGGCTTCTGCGACGAGACCACGCGCAAGCGCAACATGGTGATCGCCGGCCCGTCCAACTTCCTGCCGCGCTTCGTCAATTCGCTGATCATCGCCTTCGGTTCGACCTTCTGCGCCGTGTTCCTCGGCACGCTGTCTGCCTATGGCTTCTCGCGCTTCAAGGTGCCGCTCGCCGACGACCTTTTGTTCTTCATCCTGTCGACGCGCTTCATGCCGCCGATCGCTGTCGCCATTCCGATCTACCTGATGTACCGCGAGCTTGGCTTGTCGGACACGGCGCTCGGCATGATCCTGCTCTACACGGCAGTCAATGTGTCGCTGGCTGTATGGCTGCTGAAAGGCTTCATCGATGAGATCCCGCGCGAATATGAGGAGGCGGCGATGATCGACGGCTATACGCGGCTGCAGGCCTTCTGGCGCACAGTGCTGCCGCAGGCGACGACCGGCATTGCCGCGACCGCCATCTTCTGCCTGATCTTCGCCTGGAACGAGTATGCGTTCGCGGCACTCCTGACTTCCGGCACCGCGCAGACTGCGCCGCCCTTCATCCCGACCATCATCGGCGAAGGCGGCCAGGACTGGCCGGCGGTGGCGGCAGGCACGACGATCTTCCTGGTGCCGATCCTGGTCTTCACCATTCTGCTTCGCAAGCAATTGCTGCGCGGCATCACCTTCGGTGCGGTGCGCAAATGAGCATGACCAAGCCACAGAAAAGCAAATCGCGCTGGCCGGTCTGGGCGAGGCGCGGGCTGATGGAAAACATCGCGACGGCACTAATCGCCATCGGCTTCCTGATGCTGTTCCAGCCCTTCGCGCTGTCGCTCTACACCTATTCCTTCATCACCATGCTCGCCGGCACCGTGATGTTCATCATCGTCTCGAAATTCCCGGAATAATCATGGCCGAAATTCGCGTCCAGCACCTGAGAAAGGCCTTCGGCGATTTCGTCGCCGTGCAGGATTCCAACTTCGTCGTCGAGGATGGCGAGTTCTTCGTCATGCTCGGCCCGTCGGGCTGCGGCAAAACGACGACCTTGCGCATGATCGCGGGGCTCGAATTGCCGACCGGCGGCCAGATCCTGCTCGGCGGCGACGACGTCACCATGCTGCGGGCCCGCGAGCGCGACATCGCCTTCGTCTTCCAGCTCTTCGCGCTCTATCCGCACATGAATGTGCGCAAGAACATCGGCTTCCCGCTCCTGGCGCAAGGCATGCCTTCGGCCGAAATCCGCACCCGTGTCGAGGAGACGGCGAAGCTGCTGCGCATCGACCATCTGCTCAACAAATCCGTCTCCGGCCTGGCCGGCGGCGACCGCCAGCGCGTCGCGCTCGGCCGCGCCATCGTGCGGCGGCCAAAATGCTTCCTGATGGATGAGCCGCTCGGCACGCTCGACACCGAATTCCGCGATCTGATGGTCCGCGAGCTGCGCGAGCTGCACAACCGCATCCACGCCACGACGGTCTATGTCACGCACGACCAGATGGAAGCGATGTCGATGGCCGACAAGATCGCGGTGATGAACCATGGTGTCATCGAACAATTCGGAAGCCCACGCGAAATCTACGACCGCCCGGCGACCATGTTCGTCGCCGACTTCATCGGCTCGCCGCCGATGAATTTTCTGGGTTTTGGCGGCGGGCTGGCCAAAGGCGCCAGGGAGATCATCGTGCAAGGTGCGAAGGTCGCGGTGCCGGAGGTGCGAGAGGACATCGCACCCAGCGACATGGCCCTTGGCATCCGCCCGGAGCACATACGCTTCGACGACGCCTCCAAGCTGCGCGGCGCCATCTATGGCACCGAATATCTCGGCACCACGCAGATCGTCGCAGTCGAAACGGCGGACGGTATCATCAAGGCACGCGTGCCGGCCGAAATCCGGCTCTCCACCGGCGACCATGTCGGCCTGACGCTGAGCAGCGCGCGGCTATCGCTGTTCGAGAAGGGATCGGGCCGCGCGGTGAGAACCGCAATCCATGATGTCGCCTCGGAGCGGAGGACCCAGCATGGCTGAGGTGCACATCAAGAACGTGACCAAGAGTTTCGGCGATCATGCCGCCGTCAACGGCCTCGATCTGCATATATCAGATGGCGAGTTCGTCGTGCTGCTCGGGCCGACGGGGGCAGGCAAGACGACGACGCTGCGGCTCATCGCCGGTTTGGAACGGCCGGATTCCGGCATGATCGAGATTGGGGGCCACAATGCCACGACACTGTCGCCGGCCGAGCGCGACACGGCCTTCGTTTTCCAGCAATATTCGCTCTATCCCCACCTCTCGGTGTTCGACAATCTCGCCTTCCCGCTGCGCTCGCCGGCGCGGAAAATGCCGGAAGACCAGATCCGCCGCCGGGTCGAGGAGGTGGCCAGGATGGTGCGCATCCATCACAAGCTCGCCAATCGCTCGACCAAGCTTTCGGGCGGCGAAATGCAGCGCGTTGCCATCGGCCGGGCGCTGGTGCGCAAGCCTTCGATCTACCTGATGGACGAGCCGCTGTCGTCGCTCGATGCCAAGCTGCGCGGCGATCTCAGGCTCGAGCTGAAGCGCATCCAGACCGAACTCGGCGCCACCATGCTTTATGTCACGCATGATCAGATCGAGGCGATGACCATGGCCGACCGTATCGGCATCCTTGCCGATGGCGTGCTGGTGCAGATCGGTTCGCCGCGCACCATCTATTCCGAGCCGGCAAACCTGCATGTCGCGGCAAGGCTCGGCCAGCCGGCGATCAATCTTCTGCCAACCGGACTGCTGCCTGACGGCGGCGCACCGGCCGGGACCAAGACGATCGGCGCGCGCACCGAACATCTTTCGATCGCGAAGGCCGCGAATGGTCACGCCGACGGCGTTGTCGACTGGGTGGAGCATCTCGGTGATCAGAACCATTTGCATGTGACGGTAGGGACCAAGAAACTGGTGACGCTGACCGATCCCGACACGGATCTGGCGCAGGGCGACAGAGTGGTGATCCGCTACCGGGCGCCGCTGTATTTCGACGCCGATGGACAGCGATTGATGTGAGCGGTTTTCGGTGATTCAGCACCGGTTTTGACTTTGCCAGTACGGGACGAATTCGATGAAGCACTTTTTCAATCGCAGGGAAACGATCGTCACCGAGGCGCTCGACGGCCTGTTACGGACCATTGGCTCCGGCGATCTCGCGCGCCTCGACGGCTATCCCGAGATCAAGGTCATCCTGCGCACCGACTGGGACAGGACGAAAGTCAGCGTCGTCTCCGGCGGCGGGGCCGGGCACGAACCGTCCCATGCCGGCTTCGTCGGCAAGGGCATGCTGACGGCGGCGGTTTCGGGCGAGATCTTTGCCTCGCCAAGCGTCGAGGCGGTGCTGGCAGCGATTCGCGCGGTCACCGGTTCGGCCGGCTGCCTGCTGATCGTCAAGAACTACACCGGCGACCGTCTCAATTTCGGCCTCGCGGCAGAGAAGGCGCGCGCCGAGGGTTTTGCCGTCGAGATGGTGATCGTCGCCGACGACATCGCGCTGCCCGACATTGCCCAGCCGCGCGGCGTTGCCGGCACCTTGTTCGTCCACAAGATATCAGGCCACCTGTCGGAGACCGGGCACGATCTTGCCGATATAGCGGCTGTCGCGCGAGCGGCAGCGAAGGACGTTGTTTCGCTCGGCATGTCGCTGTCGTCCTGCTCGATTCCGGGCCAGCCGCACGAAGACAGGTTCGGCGAGAACGATGGCGAGCTCGGCCTCGGCATCCATGGCGAGCCGGGCGTCGAGCGGATTGCGGTGCAGAGCGCCGACAGGCTGGTGGCGATCATGGCGGCGCGCCTAGCGGCACGGCTTGATCCCAAGGCCGGCCACGCCTTGCTGATCAATAATCTCGGTTCGGTGCCGCCGCTCGAAATGTCCGTTATCGCCAACGCAGTGCTTGCCTCGCCGCTGGCCAAAACCATCAAGCTGGCGATCGGCCCGGGCCCGCTGATGACGGCGCTCAACATGAACGGCTTCTCGCTGTCGCTGATCCGGCTCGACCCCGCGCGCGAGACGGCCTTGCAGGCGCCGGTCGGTCCGCACGCCTGGATGCCGGCAAAGCCGGTTGTGCCGCCTGCCGTGGTGCCGATGGCGAAAGCGGCCGGACAGAGCGCGGCACGCAAGCCCAGCCAGGATGCACGGACCCGCTCTCTTCTCGTCACCATCTGCGAACGACTGATCGCGCTGGAAACCACGTTGAACGGGCTCGACGCCAAGGCGGGCGACGGCGACACGGGCTCGACGGTGGCGACCGGCGCGCGCAGCATCCTCAAGCGGCTTGATGCGCTGCCGCTTGCCGAGCCGGCGGCGACCCTTGGCGCGATGGGCGACATTCTGAGCGCCTCGATGGGCGGCTCCAGCGGCGTGCTGCTGTCGATCTTCTTCACGGCGGCGGCGCAGGCTCTGGATAGCGGCGCGAGCTTGGCCAAGGCGCTGCTTGCCGGCCTTGAGCGGATGACCTTTTATGGCGGCGCAAGGATGGGGGATCGTACAATGGTCGATGCCCTGGAGCCTGCCCTCAGAGCGCTCGATGCCAAGAGCCTGGACGAAGCGGCTATCGCGGCTCGCCATGGTGCCGAGGCCACCGCTGCCATGGACAGGGCAAAATCCGGGCGGTCCGCCTATGTCGGCAGCAAGCTGCAAGGCGTGGCCGACCCCGGCGCCTATGCAGTGGCCGAGGTTTTCGCGGCGGCGGCCGCGCTCCATGAAGCGGCTTGATTCATGCTCCAGTTGTCGAATGAGCGTTCTTTCGATACTGCGGGCGGCATGGAAACCGGGAATGCGGGTGACATGGCGGCATTGAACCTTGCCCGGCTGATCGCGGCCGCTGCGGATACCATTGCCGCTCACGCCGAGGAGTTGACGGCGCTCGACCAGGCGATCGGCGACGGCGACCACGGGCTGAACATGAAGCGCGGCTTCGAGGCCGTGCGCGCCGAAGCCGAAGCATTTTCGGCCAAACCGCTGCCCGATGCCCTGAAGGCGATCGGCACCAAGCTGGTGATGACGGTCGGCGGCGCCTCCGGCCCGCTATTCGGCACCCTGTTCCTGGCGCTCGGCAAGGAGATTTCAGCGGCGCCTAATCGCGCCAATCTGACGGCAGCGTTCGGCAAGGCGATCGAAGCGGTGGCCGCGCGGGGCAAATCGCAGATCGGACAAAAAACCCTGCTCGACGTGCTGCAGCCGGTGCATGACGCGCTGCTGCAGGGAAAGACAGCTCTTGAAATCGCCGATATCGCCGACGCGGCGGCCGAGGCGACCGTGCCTATGAAAGCCTTGCGTGGCCGCGCCTCGTTCCTTGGCGACCGCTCGATCGGCCACATGGATGCCGGTGCACGTTCGACCGCGCTTCTGGTGCGCACGATCGTCGAAACGTTGGAAGGTCAGCCATGAGCAATGTCGGCATCGTCATCGTTTCGCATTCGCCGCTGGTTGCCGAGGGCACGGCCGACATGGTGCGCCAGATGGTGGGCGACGAAGTGCCGCTTGCATGGTGCGGCGGAAACGGCCATGGCGGGCTCGGCACCAATGTCGAGGCGATCATGGGCGCCATCGACAAGGCCTGGTCGGAAGCCGGTGTCGCCATTCTGGTCGATCTCGGCGGTGCCGAGACCAACTCGGAAATGGCGGTGGAGATGATCGGCGAGCCACGCTCGCACAAGATCATCGTCTGCAACGCCCCGATCGTCGAAGGCGCGGTGATGGCGGCGACCGAGGCCTCAGGCGGCGCCTCGCTCAGGGAAGTGGTGGCGACGGCGCACGAATTGTCGCCGTCGTGAGTGAACGGGAAGCTTGAAGACATGTCCGCATCCGCCGAAGCGACCGTTGTCGTCACCCACGAGGTGGGCCTGCACGCGCGTCCTTCGGTGAAGTTCACCAAGCTGGCCAAGACTTTCGCCGCCGAGGTGGAAATAGCGCTGGCCGCCAACGGGCCATGGTTCGACGCCAAGAGCATCGTCAAGGTGATGGCGGCCAAGGCGCCGAAAGGCACGCTGCTGCATATCAGGGCCAGCGGCGACGGCGCCGATGATGCCGTCGATGCGCTGGTCGAGCTGGTGCGCCGCGATTTCGACGAAGGCACGGACCATGTCCGAACCGCTTAGGCTGCAAGGCATTTCGGCCTCGGCCGGCTATGCCGAAGGGCCGCTGTTCGATCTCGACCAGACTGTCGGCTCCTATGTCGGCAAAGAAACGGCCGACGACGAGAAGGCGGCGCTCGAAACCGCAATCGCCATCGCGGCGGGCCGCCTCACCGCATTGATAGACGCGGCTGAAGGCGACGCCGCCGACATCCTCGAGTTCCAGATCGCCATGCTGGAAGATGATGCGCTGAGCAGCCCGGCCTTTGCCGCTATCCACGCCGGCCAGCCGGCCGATCAGGCATGGCGGCAGGCGCTCGACGCCGAAATCGCCGGCTACGATGCTTCCGACCAGGATTACTTTCGCGCACGTGCCGCCGACATACGCGACATCAGGGATCAGGTGCTGCGGGCACTGACCGAGGCTGGTGACGTCCAGGTTCCAGCCGGCGCCATTCTCTACGGCGAGGACATCGCGCCGACGCGCTTTCTCGAATCCGACTGGAGCAGCGGCGGCGGCATCGCGCTGAAGGCGGGCAGCACAGCCAGCCACGTCGCCATGCTGGCGCGCTCGCGCGGCGTGCCCATGATAGTCGGGCTTGGTGCTTTGCCGGCTCACTTTGCCGGCATTGCACTGCTCGATGCCGAACATGGCGGCATCGTGCTGTTGCCGTCCAAGGCTGAAATCGACGCCTTCCGCCAATTGTCTTCGTCGTTCACGGTGCGCCGCGACCAAGCCGGGACTTTCCTGGCGCGGCCGGCGGCGACCAGGACCGGCACGCCGGTACGCGTGCAGGTCAACATCGCCGACCCGTCCGAAGTCGACGGCATCGACATCGCCACCTGCGACGGTGTCGGCCTGATGCGCACCGAATTCCTGTTCGGCAAGTCGCTGCCGGATGAGGAGACGCAGTATCGCGCCTATCGCAAGGTGCTGGAATGGGCCTGTGAAAAACCGGTGACGATCCGCACCGTCGATGCCGGCGGCGACAAGCCGGTGCCCGGCTTCACCGTCGAGGAGAGCAATCCGTTCCTCGGCCTGCGCGGAATCAGGCTGTCGCTGGCAAGGCCGGAGGTATTTCGTGTACAGATCCGGGCACTGCTGCGCGCCGCGGTGCACGGCAATCTGAAAGTGATGTTTCCGATGGTCGCCATTTTGGAGGAATACCGACAGGCAGCGGCGATGTTCGCCGAGGAGCAGGCCGCACTTGCCGCGCGCGGCATCGCGCACAAGATGCCGCCGCTTGGCATCATGGTCGAGGTGCCTTCGGTGGCGATCGTGCCGGAAGCCTTTACTGATGCCGCCTTCTTCTCGATCGGCTCCAATGACCTCACCCAGTATGTCATGGCGGCCGCCCGCGACAACGCTGCCGTGGCGCATCTCAATTCGGTCCGTCATCCAGCCGTGCTGCGGCTGATCGCTGCCGTGACCGCGTTTGGCGAACGAGAAAAAATACCGGTCAGCCTGTGCGGCGATGCCGGCGGCGATCCCGCCTCGATACCGTCACTGCTCGAGGCCGGCCTGCGCGATCTTTCCGTCGCTCCGGCGCAACTCGCCATGGCCAAGGCAGCCATCGCGGACGTTTCTGTCTAGGCGCGGCTGGCATGGTCGACATCAAACCCGAACCTGGCTCCGAGGAGGCGATCCGCGCCTACAAGACGATCCTGTCGCACGTCATCGACCAGCGCCCATCCGGCATGCGCCAGCGCCTGGCCGATGCGCTTGGCAAGCACCGCAGCTTCGTCACGCAGATCTCCAGTCCAGCCTATTCGATCCCGATTCCGTCAAAACATTTGCCAGCTATCTTTTCCGTCTGCCATTTCAGCCCGGCCGAGCGCGACCAGTTTCTCGCCGCCTATCACCAGGCGCATCCAGGCAAGATGTCGATCGCATCAGGCATGCGCAAGACCCGGCATGTTTCGCTGATCGTGCCGGATTTCGGAGACGACAAGCAGAATGCCGCGCTCGACAGGGCGGTGAACGATTTTATCCAGAAGATCACCAGCATCACCGGCAAAGGTAGCTGATCGAACTCTTTGTTTACGCAATTCCGGACAGAAAACCGCGACGCACTTTTCCTGGAATTGCTTTGTTTTACGCAATTCCGAACGGAAAACCGCGACACACTTTTCCTGGAATTGCTTTGGAAGGCCTATTTCGGGAGGAGACGATCGTGAAGAAGTTCATGAACTCGGTGGACACGGTGCTGACCGAGAGCCTCGACGGATTCGTGGCCGCCCATGCCGACATCCTGGTGCTTGGCGACGCGCACAGATTCATCCGGCGCAAGACCTTGCGGCCGGGCAAGGTGGCGCTGATCTCGGGCGGCGGCTCCGGCCACGAGCCGCTGCATGGCGGCTTTGTCGGTCACGGCATGCTGGACGCCGCCTGCCCCGGCCAGGTGTTCACCTCGCCGACACCGGACCAGATGCTGGCGGCGGCGCAAGCCGTCGACACCGGCGCCGGCTGCCTGTTCATCGTCAAGAACTATGAGGGCGACGTGATGAACTTCGACATGGCGGCCGAGATGTCGGAAGGCGTCCAGCAGATCGTGACCAATGACGATGTCGCTGTCGAGAATTCTTCTTATACGACCGGCCGGCGTGGCGTCGCCGGCACGCTGGTGGTGGAAAAGATCGTCGGCGCGGCGGCCGAACATGGCTTGGCGCTGGCGCCGTTGAAGGCGCTGGGCGACCGCGTCAACACGGCCACCCGCTCGATGGGCGTGGCGCTGACAAGTTGCACCGTGCCGGCGGCGGGCAAGCCGACTTTCGATATCGGCGATGGCGAGATGGAGTTCGGCGTCGGCATCCATGGCGAGCCCGGCCGCCGGCGCGACACGTTGAAAAGCGCCGATGCGATCGCGCAGGAGATCTGTGCCGCGATCCTGGGCGATCTCGGGGACAGGGCGAAGGGTCCGGCGCTGCTGTTCGTCAACGGCTTCGGCGGCACGCCGCTGATGGAACTCTATCTGATGTACAACAGCGCACGGCTGATCTTCGAGACGCATGGCGTGACGGTGGCCCGTTCGCTGGTCGGCTCCTACGTCACTTCGCTCGACATGGCCGGCTGCTCGATCACGCTGACCATGCTCGACGACGAAACGACCGGATTTTGGGATGCGCCGGTACACACGGCAGCGCTGCGCTGGGGTATGTAAAGCTGGCTTCCACCCTGCTTTTCTGCAACATCTTTCCCTTCAATCGCAACATTGTCCGGGTTGATGCTGCCACCGCTTACCCCTGCCGAAGAAAAGCTGCTGCTGCGCTACGCAGATCCGGAAGCGCCGACTGTCGACGTCGATAATTTGTCGGCAACGACGCTGATGTCGCTGCTCGACAACGCCGAATTCCATGGCGTCCTGCCGATCATGCTGCGCAAGCTCAGCGGCGACGCGCAACTGCCATCGGATCAGGAGCTGGGAGACAAACTGGAGGACCTGCGCCAGAAAGCGACGATCGCCACCGGCCAGTCGATGCTGTTGAAGTATCATGGCGACCGCATCATGAAGGGACTGGCGGCGGACAATGTTCCGGCGCGGATCGTCAAGGGGCCGGTCTTCGCGCGAAAGCTCTACCGCAACGTCGCCGACAGGCCGTTCACCGATATCGACATCCTCGTCGAACCCGCCAATCTGGCCAGGGCAAACCGGGTGATCGCGGCATGCGGCTTCGAGCTTGGCAGCAACGAGGCCGAATCCTACGAATTGCAGGAATTCAAATGGCTCGAAAAGGAGAATTCCAGCCTGCTGGTCGAACTGCATGGCGACCTCGTGCATGACACCGGCATGCGGCGGCGCCTGTCGCTGGGTTTGCCTGAATTGCGCGCCATCGACGGCGAGGCGACCGACACGCCGGCGGCTCTTCTGACGATCGCCATCGTTCACGCCGCCGGCGGCCACAAATTCCACCGGCTGCAGCTTTGCGTCGACGTGCTGCAAGGCGTGCGGGCGCTGCAATCACCCGAAGCGGAAGCACGCCTCTTCGACGCTGCCCGTATCACCGGCATCGAGCTCGAGTTGGCAATCGTGCTCGATGTGACCGGCCAGTTGTTCGACGAGAGCCGCGCGCTCGAACTCGCCGGCCGCATCAAACCCGATCTCTCCATACGGCTGGCCAGGCGGTTGATCACCACGAATACGCTGCTCGGCGTCAATTCCAGGGACAAGCTTGGTTCGCGCCTACGCCGCGACGCCTTCCGCTGGATCCAACGGCTGGCCAGGGCCAGACCGCACGCTGCTTGATCGGCTGTTCAGTCCCGCGTCGTCAGAGCAGCGCTGATCAGCGCCGCAGCGTCAGCCGGGCGCGCGCCCACCTCCAGCCGGAAGGTCGGCACCGCATTGACCAGCCCGCCGATGGTTGCCAGCCGGCGCTTCTGCATGGGCAGCAGCCCGGTCATGCCCGTGCGGACATTGTCCACTGCCAGCGCCACCATTGCGTCGGTCCCGGCCATAGCGACGAGCCGGGTCTGGCTGTCGGCGGAACGCGCCAGGTGCAGGAGGGCCGCCACCGGCCGGGCGGTCGCGTTTTCGACCCGAACGATCCCACTCAGCCTTTCAAGCGGGACGGGCTGTTCGCTGTTGCGATCCCACGTCTGGCCAAGGCATCGCGCCACCTGCGGGATCATTTCGGCAGTCTTCTGGTGGATTTTTACGGCGCGCGGCAAGCCCCAGGCGACGACCTTGCCAGAAGCGACATTCAGGATCATGGCGTCGTCGGAGCAGAGGCCAAAGCCCTGTGTTGCCAGCGCGAGCGACGTCGTGGTCTTGCCGGTGCCGCTCGGAGCATGGATCAGCACCACCGCATCGCTGTCCGGCAACGTCAAGCCGGCAGTGTGCAGCATATGCTGGCCGCCGGCGTCGAGCGCGGCGTCGAGCACCAGCATTGCCGGTGTCCACGCGGCTTTCGCGCCAGGGCGGATCCGGAGTTCGGCCCAGCCCGCCACGCCATTGATGGCAACGGTCTGACGCTCGGGAAAGACCAGATGGATGATACCACCATCCTCGATCATCCGGCAGTGACCATCCTCCGGCACCTCGCCATCGAAGACGAGGGATCCGTTGGGTGCCTCGTCCAAGGTGACTGTCTCGGCGATCTCGAGACGAAAGTCCGGCTCGACGGGTTCCGCGATACGCAGGCTGCCCAGCATCCGGTCGAAATCCTGCCACAGCTCGGGGCGCTCGGCCGATATGCCAAGGATCAGGCCGTTGAGGCCATAGCAGGCTGAAGGTCTGGTCAAGCGGGGCGCGCCTTTACGGCATCGGCATGATGACGATAGATTTCGACCATGCCGGGAAGCTTGTCGCTGACCACCGGCCTGCCATCGAGGCAGACCCAGCAATGCGCTGCCAGGCGCTGCGCTTGCATCGACTGCGGATCGACGCCGAAGCGCAGGTCCGGATCGAAACCGGCTAGGCGCAGGAAACGATGACCTAGCAGACCCTCCCTCAGGCACCTGCGGTCACGCATCAGCCAGGGATGGCGGACGGCGCGGTTGACACTCGCGACGATGTAGGCGGACGGCAGACCGCGATAGGGCGTCGACGAGGCGAGCGGCGCCCATTTGAGCACCTCCTCGAAGCTCCGGTTGGTGACAAGGACCGGCATCAGCCGCGCGCTTGCCCAGAGATGGCAGCGAAACAGAGCGCGCAGGAGCGGGCCGTCAGCCATCAAGCACCTGGCGCGGCGAGGATACCTTCAGAGATCAGATCCGTGGCAAGTGCCGCCATGTCCTGATCGAGCGTCCCCTTGTCAACCTCGAACTCCTCGCAAAGCAGGTCGACGATCTGGTCGAGGTTGCGCGCGCCGTCCACCTTGTCGAGAAAGGCTTCGGTCGTGCCGTTGCATGTATAAAGCTGGCCGCTGCGCGCCAAAAGCACGACTGCGCCATCGCCCACATGCTGCACGGAGGCATCCTCGGCTAGCCGCAGAACGGTTCCAGAGACTATTTCCACCACGCCCCTCCAAGCCATGTTCATCCCGGAAATCAGATAGCGCGGAGGTGGAGCGCTGTCTATCAGCCGATCATGGGAGCCCAGTGGACGGGACCAACGGCTTTGCTGACAGATTCTCCGCCCCAGTCGCGTTAGAACCTGCTCGGTTGCGCCTTCCCGGCCGCATTCGTCCCAGAAATAGTCATCGATGAAACGTGACAAGCAGCGGGCCTGCCGGCAGCGGACGTTGCATTTCTTCCCCTAAGTAAGGTAAAACCTGTCCGGGTATTGGGGAGATAGCGTATGCGTTACAATTGGGAGCGAGCTCCGACGAGCTTCGAACGTCACAGAAAAGCGCTGGCTACAGCCATTTTGATCGCTGGCGGCATTGGCTTCATGCTTGTGGCCCTGCCGATCTAGAAACAACCTTCAGACACAGCGGCTGCCGGCGCCTGGGCGCAACCTCTCAGCGTGGCTGCCCGGTCACCGCGAGGAAGCGACGATCGCGCCCCTCGAAACCCTGGCTGAAACGCTGGACCAGCACGACGATCACCGCCGGCTTGCCGGCCGGGGTGAATTGGTAGGATTCCGACAGGCTGTAGGAGGTCGGGCAGTTTCTTGAGCCCGGCACGGTCCTGTCCTCGTGCAGGATCTTGATCGGCTTGCCATCCTGGCCTTGCAGCGTCAGCCGGAAGCCGAGCGCCTTGCCTGCCTTCTCACCTTGAAGTGGCTTTTCACCTTGAAGTGCCTGGTCGCCTTGCTGCTTCGCATCGAAACTCGCCGAACAATCGGTCGCGCTGGCCGCCAGAATTTCGTCGAGCTGGATGGTCGAAATGCCTGTTTCGCCGTGGAGCGGCGACAGCCATTTCCGCGACGCCTGTTCGAGGCGGGAGATGTCGTTGTAGGCAACCATTTCGCCCGGGAAGGTGAACTTGTCGGAAGCGGCCTGCTCGGCCACAGATGTGATCGCATATTGGGCGAGAACGGGCGCTGCCTGAGCGGCGGCCTGCGCCCTCGCCTGCTCCAGGGTCAGTGTCGCTTCCTCCGTCTCGTCGACGACGAGGATCGGCTTGCCGCCAACCACCTGATCCGTACGGGTATCGATGATATCGATCTGCGACCAGCCGGAGTCCGAGGCGCCGGGGTCGAGCGTTCCGTATTGCTCGAAGGCGAAATAAGCGCCATCCGGCGAAAAGCCGATGATGTGCCGTGCCGCGGCATCGCCGGCTTCAGCGGTTCCGGTGGACATAGCAAGTAGGGCGCCCGTGACCGATGATTGCGCAAAGCGCCCGATGAACCGCACAGCAGCAAACATCACCAACCCCAATCCTGTCTCGCAATTCATAGCTGCTTGCCCCCAAGCGCCAGGTCGATGCCGTCGCCACAATGGCGTGGATTTGCGGCCAAGGTTAGAGCGCGCTATCTGGAAGGAAGAAAACATTTCCCGGGGAGGTACGGATGGCTTCACGCTATCACGAGGTCTATGAAGGCTGGAAGCGCGACCCGGAGCGCTTCTGGGCGGACGCGGCTAGCGGCATCGACTGGTATTCGCCCTGGGACAAGGTGTTCGACGCCGCGGCCGGCGTCTATGGCCGCTGGTTCACCGGCGCCACCTGCAACACCTGCTACAACGCCATCGACCGCCATGTCGCGGGCGGGCGCGCCGATCAGATCGCGCTGATCCATGACAGCGCCATCACAGGAATGGTCAGGAAGTTCACCTATGCCGAGCTGAAGCGCGAGGTAGTTGCACTCACCTCTGTGCTGAAGAATCGCGGCATCGGCAAGGGCGACCGCGTCATCATCTACATGCCGATGGTGGCCGAGGCGGCCATCGCCATGCTCGCCTGCGCCCGCATCGGCGCGGTGCATTCGGTGGTCTTCGGCGGCTTTGCCTCGCATGAGCTTGCCACCCGCATCGACGATGCCAGGCCGAAGCTGATCATTTCGGCATCCTGCGGCCTGGAGCCGGGCCGCGTCGTTGCCTACAAGCCGTTGCTCGACAAGGCGATAGAGATCTCCCGCCATAAGCCGGACGCCTGCCTGATCCTGCAGCGCGACCAGTTGCGCTGCGAGATGAAGGAGCATTTCGACATCGACTATGCCGATGCGGTCGCCCGCGAACGGGCAGCGGGCGCCAATGTCGATTGCGTGCCGGTGCTGGCCACCGATCCGCTCTACATCATCTACACATCGGGCACGACCGGCCAGCCCAAGGGCATCGTGCGCGACAATGGCGGCCACATGGTCGCGCTGAAATGGACGATGGAAAACGAGTTCGGCGTCAAGCCGGGCGAGGTGTTCTGGGCGGCGTCCGATGTCGGCTGGGTGGTCGGCCATTCCTACATCGTCTACGGACCGCTGCTGCATGGCTGCACCAGCATCCTGTTCGAGGGCAAGCCTGTCGGCACGCCCGATGCCGGCACCTACTGGCGGGTGATAGCGGAGCATGGCGTGGTCGCGCTGTTCACCGCGCCGACCGCATTCCGCGCCATCAAGGGGCAGGACCCGAAGGGCGAGTTCATTGCCAAACACGACCTCTCGAAATTCCGCACGCTGTTTCTTGCCGGCGAGCGCGCCGACCCGGAAACCATCAAATGGGCGGAGCAGAAGCTAGGTGTGCCTGTGGTCGACCATTGGTGGCAAACCGAGACCGGCTCGCCGATGACGATCAATCCCGCCGGCCTTGGCCTGTTGCCGGTGAAATACGGCTCGCCCGGCGTGCCGATGCCCGGCTACGACATCCGCGTGCTCGACGATGCTGGCCATCAGGTGCCTCGCGGCACACTGGGCAATGTGGTGGTCAAACTGCCGCTGCCGGCCGGCTGCCTGCCGACGCTGTGGCATGCCGACGCACGGTTCCGCCAAGCCTATCTCGACGAGTTCCCCGGCTTCTACAAGACGGCGGATGCCGGTATGGTCGACGACGACGGCTATCTCTACGTCATGGCCCGCACCGACGACATCATCAATGTCGCCGGCCACCGGCTCTCCACCGGCGCCATGGAAGAGGTGCTTTCGGCCCATCCCGATGTCGCCGAATGCGCGGTCATCGGCATTGCCGACGCCATGAAGGGCCAGGTTCCGCTGGGCTTCGTGGTGTTGAACGCAGGTGTAACCCGCGATGTCGGCTCCATCGAGAACGAGGTGGTCGGCCTGGTGCGCGAACGCATCGGCCCGGTAGCCGCCTTCAAGACGGTGGTGACGATCAAGCGCCTGCCCAAGACGCGTTCGGGCAAGATCCTGCGCGGCACCATGCAGAAGATCGCCGACAAGGAAGAATGGACCATGCCGGCGACGATCGACGATCCGATCATCCTCGAGGAGATCACCAAGGCCCTGAAGGACCGTGGGATCGGCCTTTGAGCGGCTGAAGGCTTTGGCTTGTCGAGGCCGCTTTTCGGATCGACGAGCAATCTTTTATTGTGCAACGCAGCAATGCGCCCTACAGTGCTTGCGGGGGGCCATCGACACAGGTCGCATGGCTCAAAAGAAGATTACATTTGGCGGCGTCGACATCCTGCGCTTTCTCGCCGCCCTCATGGTCATGGTTTACCACTATGGCTTCTGGGTGTGGGCGTATCCGGACGGTGTTTCGGCGCGCGCGACGGGCGGCGTTCCCCCGCAGCCGGCAATAGGCGCCTGGGTCGAATCCGGCTGGGTCGGCGTCCAGATCTTCTTCGTCATCAGCGGTTTCGTCATCGCCTTCAGCGCCGAAAG
This sequence comes from Mesorhizobium sp. M0239, assembly GCF_040321815.1. Classification (NCBI taxonomy): domain Bacteria; kingdom Pseudomonadati; phylum Pseudomonadota; class Alphaproteobacteria; order Hyphomicrobiales; family Phyllobacteriaceae; genus Mesorhizobium; species Mesorhizobium sp. M0239. The sequence continues at coordinate 71,854 of NZ_JAMYSG010000027.1, read as the reverse complement.
GTCGACACCCCTACAGTTTTTCGAAGCAAGGGTGAAACGGCTGGCGCCGGCGGTTTGGATCTGCGCACCGGTCACGGCGGTGGTGCTGCTGCTTGTCGGCCTCAGTTGGCCGACCGATGCCGTTATCAGGCTCCTACGCACCGGCCTGTTCGTTCCGTACGCGCCTTGGGTGGACAGCGTCTACTGGACGCTGGGCATCGAGATCGCCTTCTATGCTATCGTCTGGATCTTACTCAGCCTTGGCCGCTTCCATCTGATGGAGATTGTGGCCGTCGCCATCGGCTTGGTCAGCACGCTGTTTTGGTGCCTGTATTACCCGCTCGGCTGGGCCGATCTTGCCGAAACACGCACGCTCGCCCTGCTTCTGGTGCATCACGGCGTTTTCTTCGCCACCGGCGTCATGCTGTGGCTGATGCGCTTCAAGGCGGTGACAGGCGCCCGACTTGCCTTCTGCGCCCTGTTCCTGGCCGGTGGTGTGCTGCAGATCGCCAGTTCGGTCGACGTTCATATCCTGAAGGTCGGGCGGGATATGCCGTTCGCGCCGCCGATCCTCATCTTCCTCATCGGCATCGCGCTGATGGCATGGTCGCTGCGGCTCGACCTTTCCTGGAGCGGCTGGCGCCGGATCGGCCTGATGACCTATCCGCTCTACCTGCTGCACGATGTCGTCGGCGCGGCCCTGCTCGGCATCCTGGTCCGCGCCGGTCTGCCACATCTGTTCTCGATGGCGGTCGTCGGCGCGACGATGATCGCGGCAAGCTGGCTGGTGGCGATCGAGGCCGAACCACGCATCCGGCTGCTGCTCGACCACACCGTTTTCCGTTATCGGCTCAAGGCAGCCTGACGACGATCCGGCATTACCGGCCCAACGGCCGACGTAAAGCATGTCGCGCCTGAGCGGATTCAGGCTTTGTTTCCACACAGGCCGTTCTTCCAAAACCGAGCTCATTTTTGGGCGACATGCATTGGCGGTCCCAACCCGGCGTGGTTGCATTTTCCACGATTGCGGAATTCTCCGTTTCGGGCAAGATATCAGGCGCTTATGCCTTCCGCATGAGAGTTCGCCTCGAGACGCCGCACGTGACCCTGTTCCAGCGAAAACCCCGCATCGCGGCGCGTCCGCGCCTGGATATCGACATGCAGGATGCCGTTGTCTACGCGATCGGCGACGTGCATGGCTGCTACAAGGAACTCCGCGCCCTGGAGCAGAACATCCTGCTCGATTCGCTGCGCTTCCAGAGCCGCAAGATCATCGTCATGCTTGGCGACTACATCGACCGGGGGCTCCAGTCGGCGCGGGTGCTCGATCACCTTCTGGCGCCGGCGCCGAAAGGGTTTCAGCGCATTTGTCTTGCGGGCAACCACGAAGTGGCCATGCTGAACTATCTCGACGGACATTTGTCGCGCGAGCCCTGGCTGGCGACGGGCGGCCTGCAAACCCTGTTTTCCTACGGCATCGATCCGGCGCGCCTCACCAGCCTCTACGGGAGCAGCGCGCAGATCGACAGGCGCATAAGGGAGATCATTCCAGAGGATCACGTCAGCTTCCTACGCGGGCTGCCGATCATGGTCCGTTCGCGGAAGTTCGTGTTTGTCCACGCCGGCATCAGGCCCGGCGTCGACCTTGCGGCGCAAACCGACCACGACCTAATTACCATCCGTTCGGACTTCTTCGAGGCAACACACCTGCTCGACCGCTGGGTGGTGCACGGGCATACGCCGGTGGATGTCCCGAAGCTCGAAGGGCGCCGGCTCGGCATCGACACAGCCGCCTTCCAGAGCGGACGCCTGACCGCCGTCAGGATCGCCGACAAGCAAGGCAGGCTGATCTTCTCCTGACGCATCGATGTTCAGGTGTGCTGACCTGAAGATCGATACACCTCAAAGTGGCCCCACGCGCGCAATGACCGATGTCAGACCGGCGCCTTGCCGCGCACTTCCGACTTTTCCAGATAGTAGCTCGAATATTTATCGAAGAACTTTTCCGAGCCACCGAACGATCCGTATTTGGCCAGTTTCTTCAAATCGACCTTGTTCAGCACCGCGCCGACGATCTTGTTGGCGACATAGGGTTCGGATTCCAGCATCGACCTGACCATCGCGCGAGGCGTGCGCCCCCACTCGGTGACCAGGACAAACCCGTCGACCAAGGGGGCGAAGGCCTTGGCGTCGACCACCGGTCCGAGCGGCGGCAGATCGACGACGATGTATTCGAACGTCTCCTTGGCGTTCTCGATGAAGCGCCGCATGCCGGCCGAGGAGAGAAGTTCGCTGGTATGCGAGAAGTGACCGCGCAGCACCGCCGGGATGATCGCCAGCTTCGTCTGCCTGTCGATCTTGCCGACAGACTGCCAAGTCTGGCCGCTGACAACCGCTTCCATCAAACCCTGCTCGGCTTCCATGCCAAGGCCCCGGCTGAGGCCGGGATTGCGCAAGTCGCCGTCGATCAGCAGCGTCTTGGCGCCATTGGCGGCAAGCAAGCCCGCGAGATTTGCCGCGACCGTCGACTTGCCCTCGCCGGGAAGCACCGAGATAATGCCGATGACGCGGCTGCCTTGCCCTTCCATCACGACGTCGAAGGCGATCTTGGCGCTGCGCAGCGTTTCGGAGAACATCGAGGCTGGAGAATCGATGCTGACCCGCATGCGCGCCCGCCTTTCGGCCGCCGACAGCGATTGAGTGGTCTTAGCGTCCACCTGGGTATCGCCCGGCTTTTCTTCCTTGCCGAGCTTGCCGCCGATCGTCGGCAGATAGCCGAGGAATTTCAGGTTGACGCGGTCGCGCACGTCCTCGCCGGTCCTGAAGAAGCGTTCATTGAACTCGTTCAGCCCACCAAAGCCGGCGCCCATCAGCAGGCCAAGCACCAGCGAAAGTCCGAGCACGACGATGGTGCGCGGGCTTGACGCGGCAAACGGCATCGAGGCGTCCGAGATGATGCGGATTTTGCCGACCGGGAAGGATTGCTGCTGCGCGGCTTCCTCGTAACGACCCAGGAATGTTTGATAGAGCGTGGTGAGCGCCGTCGCCTGCTGATCGAGTTCACGCAGCTTGACTTGCGTCTGGTTGTCGACGGAACTCTTGCCTTGCGCGGCCGCGACGTTGGCCCTGAGCGCGGTCTCGCGTGCCTGCGCCACCTCATATTCGTTGCGATAGCTTTCGGTCAGCTGCTTCAGCTCGCCGAAAATCTGCGTCGATATGTCGGCCTTCTCCTTGGAGAGAGCCACCGCCTGCGGGTGCTCGGGGCCGAAATTCGCCTCGACGTCCTGCAGCCGCTTGGCCACTGTGAGGTAGCGGGTCTTGAGCGCCGATATGACCGAACTGCTTGGCTGGTCGCTCGATATGGCGGCATCTTTGAAGGCGTTTTCGGAGCCGCTGTCGACAATGGCCTTGTACTGCTGGTAGCGGGCGCTGGCGCGTGCGGTGTCGGCCTGCGCCACGATAAGCTGGGCGTTGAGGTCGGAAAGCTGCTTGTCGCTCATCAGCTGGCCATCGCTGTTGGCGGCCAGCCCATGTTCGGCCCTGAATTTCTCAACCGCGAGCGAAGCTGCCTGCGAACTCTGGCGCAGCTCCGTCAACCGGCCCTGCAGCCACACCGCAGCCCGCTCGGTGGCATCGAAGCTCGCATCGAGCTGATCGGCGAGATAGGCATCGGCATAGGCCTTGGTGATGGCGTTTGCCAAGGCCGGATCCGTCGCCTGATAGCCGAGCGCGATGACGTAGCTTCGGCCGACGCGTTCCGCCCGGATCTCGTTCTGCAGCTTGAGGATAGCGTAGTCGCGGCGCGACGTGGCGATCAGCGCATCGCGGGCGGCGGGGTCGAGCTTGCTGAAGTCGGCGCCACCCGGAAGGGAAGGGCTGGGGCGGACATACTGGATCACGCTGCGGATGAGGCCTATGCCTTGGGCAAGCGCCGACTGGGGCGGATTCATGAACGTGTCGTTCTGGTCGAGCTTCAGCTTGTCGACGACCACGGCGGCAAGCCGCGTCGAGGTCAGGATCTCGATCTGGCTCAGGATGGCGGAATCGGTCTGCATGGTTGTCGACGCCGCCGAGATATCGTCGACAATCTTGTTCAAGCCTTCGTCGATCAGCACGCTCGCGACCGACTGATATTTGGGCGGCGTTGTCTGCAAATAGAACAGGCCCAGGAAGAGGCCGATGACGGCACACACGGCAACCACCTTGGCCTGCCGTGCGGCCATGCCAAGCAGCCGCTCGATATCGATGAAGTCTTCGCCGTCTCCTGCGTCCGAATTCGGCAATGGCATCCTCTTGTCGAGAGGAAAATTGGCATAATTCATCTTCGGTCCAATTCTAGAGCCGGTCCGTCGCAATGGGCTCTATCTCACTGTTTCAACATGATCTTTTCCGGAAACCGGGACCCACTTTCCGGGATCATGCCTTGGCTTGCAGGCGCCTCGAAGATCGGGAGCATCGCCAGAAGCGAAGCAAGCGTCGTGCCAGACGGCGAGAACCTGCCGGCCCCTCTTCGCCAGCCATCTGACCATGCTCCCGAAAGATGGGCATTATGCGGCTTCTTCCTGGCGTTCATGCGACCGGACGAACTCCTGAAGCATCTCGAAAACCGGACCCTTCATGTCATCGCGCGCCAGCGCGAAGGCGATGTTGGCCTGGATGAACCCTTCCTTGGAACCACAGTCGAACATGCGGCCGAGGAAAGGCTGGGCGAAGAACGGCTGATCCTTCGACAGACGAACCATGGCATCCGTCAACTGGATCTCGTTGCCGGCGCCGCGCTGCTGATTGCCCAGAAGAGCGAAAATCTCGGGCTGCAGGATGTAGCGGCCGTTGATGTAGAAGTTCGACGGCGCATTGGCCGGCGCCGGCTTCTCGACCATGGCCGTCACCTCGAAACCGCCACCGATCTCGGCGCCACGGCCAACGATGCCGTATTTGTTGGTCTCGCTCGGTTCGCAACGCTCGACGGCGATCACGTTGCCGCCCGTGCGCTCATAAAGCTCGACGGTTTCGGCTAGGCATCCGCGCCCGCCGAAGGACACCATGTCCGGCAGCAGCAAGGCAAAGGGCTCGTTGCCGATAACCTCGCGCGCGCACCAGACGGCATGGCCGAGGCCTTGCGGCGATTGCTGGCGGATGAAGCTGGTGGCACCGGCCACAGGCAGCATGCTTTCGAGCGCCTCCAGCTGGGTCTTCTTGCCGGTCTGCTCCAGGGTGCCGATCAATTCCGGATGCAGGTCGAAATAGTCCTCGATCACCGCCTTGTTGCGACCGGTCACGAAGACGATGTGCTCGATGCCCGCTTCGAAGGCCTCGTCCACCGCATATTGCACGACAGGCCTGTCGACCACGGGAAGCATTTCCTTCGGCATCGACTTGGTCGCCGGCAGGAACCGTGTTCCAAGCCCCGCCACCGGTATCACGGCCTTCCTGATTTTCTTCATCGCAAATTCCTTCTGAGGAGATCGACTTCAGTCCATTCACAGGCCACGAAAAATCCCTCCATGTGCCTGCATCTTCACCTCCCCGCCCCAACGGCAAATTGTGCCGCCATTCTTCGCAACCGCACGGCGATCGGCATGCCCATATGCCTGACCGCCGCCGGGTCGCTGAGCGCTGTCCGGATCGCCTTGAGCGGGGACCGCGCCTTGATGTGCTGTACCAGTGACAGAAACGATGCCGCCTTGCGCAGGCTGCGGCCGCGCCGGGCAAACGCGGCTTGCGCAGCCTCATCCATCGCATGGGTTTGAGCGAACTCGGCATCTGCCTGGCTCATCGCTTCGACGTGGTGAAGCTCGAGCACGCGCGAGATGGAGCCGCTGCGGATATGATAGGCATAGCCGATATCAGGCTCGACCACGCATTTGCCACCCCTGGCCAGGGCTTCGGCAAATAGGACGTAGTCTTCGCCGATCCTCAGCTTTTCGTCGTAGCGAAGCCGGTTTTCGTTCAGGAACTCGCGCTGGAAGATCGGCTTGAGATAGCCGAGGTTGAACTTGGATTCGAAGACAACGTTGCCGGCGATGTAGGTGGCCAGCGAAATCTCGCGCAAGCCTTCCAGATACTGCCGCGGAAACATCGCGTCCTCGATGACGCCATCTTCGCGAACGACCTGCAGATTGTCGACGGCGATCTGGGCATCCGCGCTTTCGGCACGAGCGATCATGGCCGCGAGCCGGCCGGGAAAGACCGCGTCGTCGGAATCGAGAACCGCGATCCATCTGCCTCGGGCGGCGTCGAGGCCGGCATTCCTGGCGCCGCCGGGGCCGCGGTTGCTGGCCAGGGCGACGACACGGACGATATCCCCTGGATAGGCCCGCGCCACGTCGAGCGTAGCATCGCGCGACTTGTCGTCGACGACGATGATTTCGACGCTGACACCCTTCTGGGCGATGGCGCTGGCAATCGCCCGATCAAGGGTCGCCTCGGCGTTGTAGGCGGCAATGACGAAGGAAACATCGGGGACAGAGCTGACGTCAGACTGCACGCTTGCCTCCCTCCTGTGGCGACGGCTGGCCATAGAGGCGGATTTCGCGGATGCCGACGAGGCCGCTGACGACACCGACATGCATAATGCCGCGCAGCACGCTGCGGTTCCTGCGGACCGGACTGACGACGACCGGAAGTGCCGAGGCGAAGCAATAGATGGCCTTTGCCGAGGCCAGGCCGACCTGCTTGACCAGGCCGATGCCGCTGGCGCTGCTGCCCAGGAGATGGCCATGCGTCTGGCCGACGCGGAAGCGGCGGCGGCCGAGCCAGTCGAATGCCGCCCTGGAGCGCGGCACCACTTCGTCGACCCAGGCCTCGGGCGAGAACGCGATGCGGCCGCCCGCCTTGTGCATCTGATCGAAGAATTCGGTGTCCTCGCCGCCGGTCTGGCCACGCGCCAGGCTGAAGCGGCGGCCGCGCAGGCTATCCGAGCCCATCCGCAGCAGAACATTGCAGGTGTAGCCGGTGCGGATCTCGCCGCGCACCCAGACGGGCAAGGTCGAATGGAAATCGCCGCGCCGCATCCAGTCCGGCGCATCTGGGCGATAGCGCGCCCTGACCGGGCCGAGCACGACGGCGACACCGCTTTGCTGCGCCATCACGACCAGTTCGGCGAGCCATTGATGCGTGGCCGTCTCGTCGTCATCGATGAAGGCGACGAAATCCGCTGTGCTCGCATCGAGGCAGGCATTGCGGGCGATCGAGATGTTGCGCGCCGGGGCATGCCGATAGTGGATCGGCACCGTCAATTCCCGCGACAGCGCCGCCACCAGGTCACGGGCCGTCGGGGTGTCGTCATTGTCGGCGACGATAATGCGGATATCGAATCCCGCCGGCATCTCCATGGCGTCGAGCGAGCGCAGCGTGTCAGCCAGCTCCGGCCGGCGGAACGTGCAGACGCCGATGTCGATGCTGCGGTTCTTTGTCGACACTGCCATCAGGCCACTCCGCGTCGCGAGCCGAGGCCGAGAAGCTGCAGCCAGAAGCCAACCGACCAGCCAAGATGCATGACCATGGCCGAGACACCGGCCAGCGCAACGTCAGCCTTGCGCTGGCGGATAGCCGTCACCAGTCCGTAGCCCAGGCACACCGACGCCCACAGCAGCAGCGGCACCGCCGCCAGCCAGTGCACGCAGGAGAAGGCCGCCAGCAGCACCACCGGGAACACCAGCAGCGGCACCATCTGCCTTACCTTCGGGATGACGCGATGCTTCAGCACATTCTTGGCACGCCCGCGACCGTAGCCGAGATACTGGAAATAGAGGCCTGAGAGCGAGGCGCGCGGATAGTAGACCATCTGCGTCTTGCCGCTCATCCAGATCTTGTAGCCGGCCTTGCGCAGGCGGTAATCGAGCTCGGCGTCCTCGTTATGGCTGAACGCTTCGTCGTAGCCGCCGACGGCGCCGAACGCCGATATCCGCATCAGTGCATGATGGCCGTGATCGATCCACTGTCCCTGCGAAAGATGCCGATGCTTCGAGCCGCCGGTGCCGAGCTTGGAGTTCTGCGCCGCGGCGGCCGCCTTCTGCACGGCACCGCTGCCGCTGGTCAGCATCGAAACGACGACCGAATCCGCTGATGTAGCCAGGGCTTCCTCGACCAGCCGGTCGCAATAATCGTCGGGATAACCGCCATGCGCATCGATGCGGATGAGATAGTCGGCACCATCGCCGAAGGTACCGACGGCGAGATTGATCGCCGCGCTCTGGATGCGCCGCTTGTTGTGGAGCAGGATGACCCGCGGGTCCTTGGCAATCACGTCCTCGACGATGGAAAGCGTGCCGTCGGTGCTGCCGCCGTCGGCGACGATGATCCGGGCGCCAAGCCGGGCGGCCGCGGGCCGCAATTGATCGAGCAGCGCACCGATATGGGCGGCTTCGTTCAGGCACGGGATAACGATCAGGCTGGATGAGGGTTTTTCCGTCGGCGTCATCAACCTCTGTCCATCTTGCCTCTGTCCATCCTTGGCCATCCTATGCCAATGCCTCGGCGGCAAAGGAGCCGGGCACGGCCGTCAGGCTGCGCAGCCGCTCGACAAGCGCCCGGCAATCGCTGCGATCGTAGCTCCAGGTCCTCGGATTGCGTGCCAGAACACGCCCTTTCAGCCTGGCGAAGCGATGCTCTTCCATCTTGCCGAGCACGGCTTCGAGCGCTTCGGGCGACGCCTGCGGCAACAGCACGCCGATATCCTGCTGTTTAAGGAACCGCCCGGTCTCGGTGTTGCCCATCGAGATCGGCACCGCTCCGAAACGGCAGCCTTCGTAGAGCCGGTTGGGCAGAAGCCATTCGGAGTTCTGCCCCGCTTCGAAGAAATCGATCGCCCAGGAAAAATGGACATCGTTGTAGATCGCCGCCATGTCTTCCGGATTGCGGTAGGGCCCGAGAAACGACAGCCACGGCTCGGCTTCGACAAAGCCGTGAAAGTCAGGGAATTCCGACAAAGCCGGACGTCCGCGCAGCACGATTTCAAAGCGGCCCTCCATGCGGCGGGAGAAATCGGCCAGCAGCTCGAGCGAGCGGCGGCAGCGCAGCGCACCGAACCAGCCGATCCGCCATGGCGGACCGGCCGGGCTCTCTTCAGCCTCCGGAGCGCCGGGCAAGATCGTCGCGGCCTCGAAATATTTGTTTTCGACCAGCTCGATGGGTGCCGCGACCTGGCCGAACGGCTTGAAATAATTGGCGATAAAGGCAGGAGAACTGGTCACCAGCAGCTTCACATCCCTGGCCAGAAAGCGTTCGGTGGCGCGCAGCGCCTTGCCCAGGACATCGTTGCGCAGCACAAGCCGATGAATGTCGAGGCACTCGTATACGATCGGGACCGATGCACCGAAGGCTGACCTGGCGCGGCGGGCAAGCGCCAGCATTTCCAGGTTGCGCGCGATGATGAGATCCGGTTTTGGCATGCCGCCAAGCTTCGAGCCTATCGAAACGGCTGCTTTGGCGACGGCCGCGAGGCGTTGGCCGAATCGCCCGTCACGCGTCGCGCCGAGGTCGATCGGCCGCAGTCCCTCGATATCCGCAATCGGATTCGCGGTGCGACGGAAGCCGGCCAAAGTGACCTGGGCCCCACCTGCCCTGAGCATCGTGATCCGCCGGCGCACCGCCGGGTCGGAAACGTCGTGCACAAGGTACAAGACATGCAGCATAAAAACTCGACCGCTGTTGGCCCACCCGAGGGAATGCTAGTACAGCTCTTGCTGCATCGCAACATTTTTGCTGCACGCATCGACGTTTTCTGTTGCACTGCAAAATTATTGCCGTAGTTTGTGGTCGGCGGCGGTCGTGGATTTCGGGCTCGGAAATCCACGTAAAAAATCAGGAATCCTGAATTTGGAAGCCAATGCATTCGATCCGCCAGAAGGCTCCTTGCGCAAGTCGGTTGGGCGCGGCGCGGTTGTCACGGCCATGGCGCAATCGGTGCGGGTCGCGACACAGATCCTGTCCGTCATCGTGCTGTCGCGGTTATTGTCGCCACAGGATTTCGGTGTCGTGGCGATGTGCGCGCCGGTGCTTGCCTTTATCGCCCTGTTCCAGGATTTCGGCCTGACCCAGGCGACGATCCAGAAATCAGGCATCCGGCATGAGGAGGTGAACTACCTCTTCTGGATCAATGTCGCCGTCAGCGCTATCCTGGCTTGCGTGCTTGCGGGTGCGGCGCCGCTGGTTGCTGCCTTCTACGGCGAGCCGCGCGTGACGGGCCTGGTGGCTGCGTTCGGGCTGCAGATCATGGCCTATGGGCTGGGCGCCCAGCATCTGGCGCTCTTGACACGCCGCATGCAGTTCGGCCGGCTGGCCGTCATCGACGTCGCCAGCGCCATTGCCGGGCTTGCGGTGTCGATCGCCTGGACCTTTATCGATCGCTCCTATTGGGCCCTGTTTGCCGGTACGCTGACCGGTGCCGTGTTGCCGACGCTCTGCTATTGGGCGAGCTCGCGCTGGCGTCCGGGCCTGCCGCGCAAGGTCGCCGGCATCGGCGAGCTGATCAATTTCGGCGCCGGCATCACCGGCTTCAACTTCGCCAATTTCTTTGCCCGCAACCTCGACAATGTGCTGATCGGCAAATATTGGGGCGAGGCGCAACTCGGCCTCTATGACCGCGCCTACAAGCTGCTTCTGTTTCCGCTGAGCCAGATTACCAACCCCTTGTCGAAGGTGATGGTTCCGGCGCTTTCCAGGCTTAAGGACGAGCCGGATCGCTACCGCAGCGCCTATCTGCGCGTCATGCCGCTGATCCTGCTGGTGGCGCTTCCCGGCGTCGCCTTCGCCACCGCGATGTCGGATGTGCTGATCCCCTTCGTGCTCGGCGAGCAATGGCGCGCAAGCGCCTCGATTTTCCTGGCGCTCGGCTTTGCCGGGCTGCTGCAGCCGCTCAACAATCCGGCCGGGTGGCTTTTCGTCAGCCAGGGTCGCTCCGGCGATTTCATGCGCTGGGGCATCATAACGGCCGTGACGTCGGTGCTGGCTTTCATGCTCGGCCTGCCCTATGGCGCGCTGGGCGTGGCGATCGCCTATGCGATCAGCGAATATCTGCGGACGCCGTTCTTGTGGCTTTATGTCGGCAAGAGCGGGCCGCTGCAGGCGCACCATGTGCTTCGCGCGGCAACGCCGTTCGTGCTTGGCGCCCATCTGGCGCTGGCCGCGATCTGGTTCATCAAGCCCCTGCTGCCCCAGCAGCATGTCGTCGCCCTGGCCAGCGGCGCCGTGCTCGCCTACCTCATTACCGTCGTCATCGCACTGGCATTCGCCTCCGGCCGCGAAGCCTTGCGCGAGGCCCTCAAGATGCTGCCGGCAAGGCTGCCTGCGGCGGCGGCGCGCGAAGCGCAATAATTTGGGCGTCTTCGACTGCTACGGACATCTCCTCCAGGACCAGGTCTGAACCATGCACTACCGATCGATCTCCGATATGAACGACGCCATCGTCAGGGGCCTGCACCGGCTGCCGCGCGACATCGACCTGGTGGTCGGTGTGCCGAGAAGCGGCGTTTTGGCAGCGACGCTGGTCAGCCTTGCCGCGAACATCCCGATGACCGATCTCGACAGCTTCCTGGCAGGTCGGATCTATACGTCTGGCGTCACCAAGCGCCGTGCCGCTCTCGACCGCAAGGTTTCCGAGATGCGCAAGGTGCTGGTGATCGACGACAGCGTCGCCGGCGGCAACGCCATGCGCGACGCACGCGCCCGCATCCAGGCTTCGGGCATCGAGGCGGAGTTCACCTTTGCCGCCGTGTTCGGCCTTGAGCCCCAGCACCAGGAAACCGACCTCGTCTTCGAAGTCGTGCCGCATCCGCGCATGTTCCAGTGGAACTTCATGCATCATAAATTCCTGGCGCAATGCTGCGTCGATATTGACGGCGTGCTGTGCCTCGATCCGACAGAGGCGGAAAATGACGACGGCCCGGCCTATGAGAAATTCCTCAGCGAAGCGCGGCCGCTCCATGTCGCGACCCACAGGATCGGCTGGCTGGTCACCAGCCGGCTGGAGAAATACCGCGCGCTCACCGAGGCATGGCTCGCCAAGCATGAGATCAAATACGACCAGTTGATCATGCTCGATCTGCCGAGCAAGGCGGAACGGCAGCGGCTCGGCGCGCATGGCAGTTTCAAGGCCGACTTCTACCGCAAGTCCGATGCCATCCTGTTCATCGAGAGCGAGCACGAACAGGCGCTGAGGATCACCGAGCTGTCAGGCAAGCCGGTGCTGTGCGTCGAAACGCATATGGTCAGCTTTCCCAACACGCTGTCGCTGCCGGCACTTGGTCAGGCGGCCAGGAACCTGCCGGCAAGGCTGCGGCAGATCAAGTCGCAAGAGGGCCGCAAGAGCGCCGCCAAGACCATTGCCCGCGCCCTGCTTGGCGCTCGCGGCTACGAGACGCTGAAAAGCCGGGTCAAACGCCCGGCCTGACCTGCTCAGGCGGCGCCGTTAGGGCAATTCCAGGAAAAGTGTGAACGGTTTTCCCGGGAAAAGCGCGTAGCGCTTTCCCTTGGGAATCGCGTCAAAACAAAGAGTTAGAGGAGTTCGCCGTTTCCGTGACATGGCGAACTCCTCTAGGCCGCCTGCCGCGCGCGCTGCTGCATGGCCCTGTCCAGTATCGAGAAGAAGGTGATGAACTGGCGATCGGGATCGAGTTCCGGGCGCCCGGCGAAGCTGCGGGCGAGGCTTGAAAGCCGGTCATATTCCTGGTTGTCGTTCCACAGCCGCCTGACGGCCGCGACCCAATCGGCCAGCGGAGCATCGTAATCCAGCACCACGCCACCGGAGCCGACAGCCTCGGGCAGACCGCCGCGCCGCGAGCCGACAACCGGGATTCCGCTGCAATGGGCCTCCGAAGCGACGCGGCCCCACGCCTCTTCCCACTTGCTGGGAGCAAGCAGGATCTTCGTGCGGCCATAGACCGTCTTCATGTCGCTGGTGCGGCTCTCCAGGACGACATTGCCCAAGGGAGCGATCGTCTGTTCGATCCGCGCCCGGTGATCGTCGTCGAGCTTCCAGCTTTCGACGAACAGGAATGGGATTTCGCGGCAGGCGCCGGCGATCCGCACCGCAAGTTCAAACCCCTTTTCCTCATAAGGGTTGATCAGCGTGACGAACTGGCCCGTCGTTGGCGTCGAGTAGTGCGCCGGGTTGATGGTGGGCGGGATTACCACCGCCTCGATGCCGAACTCCTGTCTGTAGGTACGTGCGGTGAAGTCCGAATTGGCGATGTAAAGCGCTGAATGCAATTCGCGCAGATCGCCGCCCAATTCATGGAACTCGACATTGCGGAGATAAACGACCAGAGGCACGCCCTCCGCCTGCAGCGCCTTGCCGATCGGAACCGATTTGTGACACTGGACCACGGCGACATCGGGTTTCAGCCTGTCGACGGCATAGCCCGCCGCTTCCCAGGGAAACCAGGCCCGCACCACCGGATAGCCGGGATAGCTGTCGACAACCGCCGGCTGCCGCAACAGCTTCATCTTGGCGCGCGCCTTGAAGCCGAAGACACCATCACCGAACAGGGCGGCGAGCACAGCGGCTTCATGACCGTGCTCGATCAGCTGTTCGGCCAGATGATGCGTGCTCGACTGAACGCCGCCGCTGAACTCAGGCGGGTAGCCGTTGCCGCCTGCAAAGAGAACTTTCATGATCGGGCTCCTTGTCGCATCTCGTATTCCTTGCTCGGAGACAACAGGCAAAGTCCGCCGCCTCTCTTTTCGACGTCAGGCAAGTTTCGGCGGCTCCAGATTGGCGAAGGGATTGGTACAGGATTGCCAGCCGGTAAATCGGATCGGGTCGTTGGGCGAACTGCGCCAGGCGTAGTCCGTCAGCATATGGAATTCGGCGACGACCCAGCGGTCGAAATGCAGCAGATCTTCCCGCTTCCGCTGGGGCAGCAAGCGGCGCGCGGCCCCCAGTTTGAGCTCCTCCACCAAGGTGACGGCGTCACTCAGTTTTTCGCTCGGAAAGTTCCATGGATTCCTGTCGCGGAACGCCAGCACGAACTGCTGCAGATGCTCGATGCGGATGTTCAACTTGCCAAGGTATTTTTCCAGCGTGACGCGCACCAGATCCTCGTCCGAGAACGAGGAAACGGCGGCGTAGGCGACCCCTGTCGAAACCACTCCGCCAGCCATGACGGCCAGGGCCGAGCGTCTGGAAATCTCGATCATGCGATACCTCCTTTCACGCGATCCGGCTCGCCGCCCGCAAGGACAGCGCTGCCGCGGTCAGGCTCGGGTTGGCGCAGGAGCAGCTCGGATAGGTGCTGGTGCCGACGACGACCAGATTTCTGAGCTGGTGGTGGATCATGCCGCTGTCGATGACCGAATCAGCTGGGCCCGTACCCATCCTCAGCGTGCCCTGGACGTGCGATTCGCTCGGCCGGATGCCGCGATCGAAGAGCTTTTCGACCGGCAGCGGCGCCAGAAGGCCCGGCAATTTCTCCAGAGCGCGCGCCATGCCCTTCACCGCATAGTCCGATGGCGCCTTGAAGCTGACGAAGGCATTCTCATCCTCGTCAAGCGTGACGAAGTTCTCGGGATCGAGCAAGTCCTCGGTGACCACGACAAGCGGCAGCGCCTGGCGTAGCCGCCCTTTTTCGGCACGCATCCCATGCTGCCACCGGTTCTCGAAATAGACCAATGCCGCCGCATGCTCCGATCGGTGAGGACCATCATAGAGACCGAAATTCAGGCCTGTTGTGATGGTGCTGCCGTCGAAATTGTCGACGCCGTCTAGATAGACCTCGAAATTCCAGCCGTAGGATTCATGCAGGCCGCTGCCGACGAATTCGCCGCCCAGGCCGGATCGCAGCATGATCGCCGCGCTCTGGATGGCATTGGCGCCGAGAATGAAGAGATCGCCGCTGACCTGGTATTCCTTGCCGTCATGGCTGAACGTGACCGAACGGACAGCGCCGCCGACGTGATCGAGCCGGCGCACTTCCGCACCGAGGCAGACCGAAACGTCGGGATGCTCGAAGACGTGCATCAAGCCGTTGTTGACGGTGAATTTGGCGTCGACCGGACACAGCCAGCAACGCAGATTGGCACAGCATGAGGTGCGTTGCGATGTCGGCAGCCGCGCCCGCGCGGTTGGCATGACGAAGTGCTGGCCGGGCTGCGCCGCCTTCATCATCCTGTCCGGTGTCGACATGCGATGCGGCGGTTGCGGAAACGGCTTCGAGCGGGGCAGCATCGCCGCCATGTCGGGATCGCCGGAGATCGACATGATGTCTTCCGCGTCGCAATAGAACGGCTCGACGTCGTCATAGCTGATCGGCCAGTCATTGCCGATGCCGTAGGTGCTTTTCAGCCGGAAATCATTGGGATGAAATCTTGGCGTCTGCGCGAACCAGCAGTTCGTCCCGCCACCCAGTCCGATCGTGTAGTTCCACGGCTTGTTGGAATTGGTCTTGTAGGTCGTCTCGTCTTCGATGTCGGTGTTGACGTTCTGCTC
Source organism: Mesorhizobium sp. M0239 (assembly GCF_040321815.1). NCBI lineage: Bacteria > Pseudomonadati > Pseudomonadota > Alphaproteobacteria > Hyphomicrobiales > Phyllobacteriaceae > Mesorhizobium > Mesorhizobium sp. M0239. The sequence goes on along the minus strand of NZ_JAMYSG010000027.1, from coordinate 56,448 downwards.
GAGCTGCCATTCATGGGTGTTGTGGCGTCCCCACTCCAGCACCAGAATGCGCGCCTTTCGGCGCTTGGCGAACTCATGCAGGAAGAAGGCCGAACCGAAGCCGGAGCCGATCGCAACGAGATCGAAATGGTCCTTGGTGATTTGCCCCGGCTTTACGTCCAGCACCATCGGCTACAACTCCACACAGAAATACGCGCTCAGTCCCAGCGCCCGCAGGCCATGTGCGGACCGGTCTTGCATCCGTCTGCCAGGACCTGGTCTCATGCCGCCATTCTGCCGATCGAGTGATATTCGATGCCGTGGCGGGCGATGACCTTGGGGTCATAGAGGTTGCGGCCGTCGAAGATGACCGGCGTAATCAGCGCATCCTTCACCGCATCGAAGGAGGGCGCACGGAAGCTCTTCCATTCCGTGGCGATCAGCAGCGCATCGGCGCCGCGCAGCGCCGCCTCCTTGGTGCCGCACAGAAGCAGGTCGTCGCGCAGTCCGTAGATGGCCTGGCATTCCTGCATCGCCTCGGGATCATAAGCCTGCACATTGGCGCCGGCCTTCCAGAGCGCTTCCATCAGGACGCGCGCCGGCGCCTCACGCATGTCGTCGGTGTTGGGCTTGAAGGCCAAGCCCCAGAGCGCAAAGGTCTTGCCTTTGAGGTTGCCCTTGAAATAGCGGTCCACCTTGTCGAAGAGAACCGATTTCTGTGCGTTGTTGCGCTCCTCGACGGCGCGCAGCAGCTTGGCGTCGAACTTGACGCCTTCGGCGGTCTTGATCAGCGCCCGCACGTCCTTGGGGAAGCACGAGCCGCCATAACCCAGACCCGGATAGATGAAATGGTAGCCGATGCGGGGATCGCTGCCGATGCCCTTGCGGACCTCCTCGATGTCGGCGCCGAGCTGTTCGGCCAAATTGGCCATCTCGTTCATGAAGCTGATCTTGGTCGCCAGCATGCAGTTGGCGGCATATTTGGTGAATTCGGCGCTGCGCACGTCCATCACGATCATCTTCTCGTGGTTGCGGTTGAACGGCGCGTAGAGTTCGCGCATCACAGCCTCGGTGTCCTCGCTGTCGGTGCCGACGATGATGCGGTCCGGCTTCATGCAGTCGGCGACCGCGGACCCCTCCTTGAGGAACTCGGGATTCGAAGCGACATCGAAAGCCAGGTCCTCGCGGCCTCTTTTCTTCAACGTGTCGGCGATCCTAGCTTTCACCTTTTCGCAGGTGCCGACCGGCACCGTAGACTTGCCGACGACGATCTTGGGTTTGTCCATTTCGCGGCCGATGGTCTCGGCGACGGCCAGCACATATTTGAGGTCGGCCGAGCCGTCCTCGCCCGGCGGCGTGCCGACCGCGATCATCTGGATCTCGCCATGCCTGACCGCGGCGGCGGCATCGGTGGTGAACTTGATGCGGCCGGCAGCATGGTTTTCCTTAACGAGGTTTTCCAAACCGGGTTCGAAAATGGGAACCAGGCCCTGGTTGAGCCGCTCGACCTTGGCGGCGTCGATGTCGACGCACACGACCTGGTGCCCGACTTCGGCAAGGACCGCAGCCTGCACGAGGCCGACATAGCCAATTCCAAACACCGTCAAATTCATTCGGTTTCATTCCCATGCAAGGCAGCGGACCGTTTTCGGTCCCGCCGGTTCAAATCGACTTTCCCAACTACTTTACACTGCATGCCAGCGATTCCGGAAATTGACAGGGTTCGCCGAGCGCCGTGAAGGCAACCCGCTCGATCTGCAGGGAAAGCTTGCGGCCCGGATCCGCGAACGCTCCCATCCAACCCTTCATCGTATCGCTGCCCCAAAAACTGAAGAATATCTTCTGTGCATGGCTGGGCAGCTTCGCCGGGTCGGTAATCGTGTTCACCAGCTGGCCGTTGACGTACCATCGCAAGCTGTCCTTCTGCCAGACGAAGGCGTAGTCGTTGAAGGCGTTCTCCGTGCCGCCCGGCACGTCGACGAGCTTCTCGTTCTTGCCCTTGCCCGCGATATAGGCATTGACCTGCACCTTGGAGGTGTCCTTGGTCAGGACCTCGAAGTCGATCTCGTCCCAGGGCTGCTTGTCGCTGGGACCGATATAGGTGAAGAACGCCGCGTTGAGGCCGGAGCCGGTATCGGTCTTCAGCCGTGCCTCATAGGTGCCGTAGCCGAAGCGCTGCTTGGTCTGGATCTCGCCGCAGACGTAGTCGCGATCCTTCAACGTCTGCTTTTCGAAGCCGAGCGACAGCACATTATTCGACAGTCCGACCATGCCTTTCGACCAGGTGCAATTCTGATGGCTGCCGTTGTTCCAGCCGTCGGAAACATACCAGCGCGCACGATCGAAGCTTTTGAAATCATCGACGAAGGACGGCGATGTCGGAATGTCCTGGGCGTAGGAAGGGGTTGCCACGAAAGCGCCAAGAGCAGCCAGCAGCAACGCACCGAGCGACCCCAGCCGCCGCCGGGCGGCTTGCCCGGCCCGATATGAGAGAGACGGTGCGTCAATTGCTGTCGTAGGTTTCGGATTCGAATTCATACCAAACTCACCTTTGCGCTGTGTGTCCCCAACCCAAAGTCGACGTTCGAACCGCTCCTGAACGGGCCAACCTTGACCTCCCTTGTGACCCTCTCGATTGCTTCCCGCCCTGCATCAAATCTGTTGCAACAGTTCCGAGCCTTCACGTTCAACCTCTGCCTGCACCTGCCGGCCAGGCGAATTCCGCCGAGGTGGCCGAATCGGCATTCTCGTCGAAGACCATATCCAGCGAATGACGGAGCTCTTTCATCATGCCGTCCTGGCGCGACAGCGCCGCGATGCGGCGTTCGCAATTCAGGATCGACTGTGTCAGTGCGCTGACTTCCGAAGACCGCTTGTCGGAAGCTGAGCCGTTTTCCATGGCTTCGACCAGGAAGGCGGCGTTGGTCGACGTTGTCCGGTAGCGATTCTCAAGCCCGGTTCTCTCGGCCTCGATCTCGGCCGCAATCTGCTCGAACAGCTTTGCCAGACGATCAAGACGTGAAACATCGGCCTGCCGGTCGCGGGCCGGATCCCTTGATCTGAAACCGAATATCGAGGCCATGGACTCAGGTTCCTGTCATCGCCGGCTTGTGGGCCGGGCTTCTGGCCGATCCCCGCAGCCGGGGCTCAAAAACTCGTGTTGCGTTGTCCTGCTCCGGAGAGACATCAGACCAATCCGATCGGGGGCCAGTTCGGCTGGTCGTCCACTATGCTGCACCGCAACATAGACTGCCATCGTCGGAGCCGCGAGGCAACCACCCAATTCGTAAACTCATAAATCCGGCCGAAATGGTTTCCGTGATGACGTGCCGCGAGGACAAATTGCAAGCACCGGGGTCCGCTCTCAGCGTTCCTTGCCCATGCTGGTTCCGGCCATCAGAAAACGCCGCGGCGGGACATGTTTTTGGCTGGACATAAGGCCGACGCGACGAAACAGCGCCTCGAGCTTGTCGGAAGCCACGCCCTGGACGATGGGGACGAGGTTGGACAGGCTGGCGAAAGCGTAAGCCGCAGCCGATGCCAACCCCCGCTCAGCCTTGACGTCAAGGAAATTGCGCAGCCGATATTTGTCGCGCACGTGCCGTTCATGCCGCCTTAGCACCGCCTTCGAGCCTTCTGGCAGACTGTCTATCGCCAGCAGCGCCAGATCCGCATCGGCCAAACGCTTCAGGTCCTGGGTCTTGTGGCGGCCGCTCAGAGAATCGGCGCGGACGACGGCGCCGTAGCCGCAGGAGCGAATGACCTTGAACCGTGCCCCGCATGCGACCGCGCGGGCGTAGAGTTCATAGTCCTCGCCCAGCCGCAGGCTCTCGTCGTAGCTCAACCCGTGGCGGTCGAGGAAGGCACGGCTGATCACCGGCTTCAAAAAGCCCAGTTCGCCCCTCTGCACGCGGCGCCTGGAGATGTTGCCTTCGACGAAGCGCTCGAAATCGAGGAATTCCGGATCGGCGGCAAATTGCGGCGCGACGATTTTCGTCGCGTCGCCCGTCGCATCATCCCTGATCAGCATGATGTTGTCGGCTGCGAAATCCCAATCGGCGCCGGCAAACAGGTTGCGAAACCGGCCTTCGAGGAAGAAATCGTCGGCATCAAGAATGCTGATGAACGGCGATTTCGAGCCGGCGATGGCTGCGTTGCGGGCAAAGGAGGGGCCGCGATTGACATCGAGGCGCATCACGGAGAGCCGCCCGCTGCCATCATCGGCGGATCGTGCGACATCGGCGGTGTGGTCGGTGGAGGCATCATCGACAACGACGACCTCCGCCACTTCCGGTTCGCGCAACGCGGATGCGATGGCGACGGCGATTGTCGCTGCGGCGTTTTTTGCCGCGATGATCACGCAGACCTCGGATTTCGTCATCGACATGGATTTGCCTCTCGTACAGGTAATATCGATTTGCCCTCGCCCCGTACTCCTTCGATGCCCTACAGAATTGCCATCAGCACCCGATTTGCCTTCATTCAGCGACTCCCCGGCCGCTCGAAGATACGGCGGCTGATATCGGCGGACGCCGCCCAGCCGGCTTCGGCCAGATAGCGGACCGGCGCGCGGCCGCACAGTTCCCACAGCACCGTTCGCCGCTGTGGCCACCGCAGCGACGGCAGCCACGGCGCGATGACCATGCTGAGCAGATCCTCATTGCCGATGCGCGACAGGATCCTGGTCGCGCGCTGCGACAGCAGCGTGCCAGCACCGCCGAGTAGCACATCGGCGGCGCGCAGGCCAAGCAGCAGCGTGTCGTCCAAACCTTGCACGGTTGCGGCATCGAGCAAACGCTGCTGATCCGCCTCGTCGAGTCGGCCGGCGCTGGCGCTGATATCACAGACGTAGCCCGCGCAAGGTTCCCGGTTGAAAAGTGCCTTGGCAACGCTGATGCAGGACAAAAGCAAAGTATCGGCAACCGAGGTGAACGGCACCGTCGCACCGGCGATTTCGACCTGTCGTTTGCGCCGCAGGAACCCGTCCGCGTCGCGCGGGCTTGGCGAGCCGGGCTGCTGGAGGCGGTAGTGGAGATCTACCGTGGACGACCTCGGCCCGTCGTCCCGGGTCATGTGCTGTTCGCCGAGGAAGCGGACCCACCAGACGGAGTTCGACTTGCCTGATACCTCATAACCGATCTTGCGAAGGGCATCACGCGCCCTGACAAATCCGAGCGGCGAAACCAGAATGTCGACATCGCCGGACGGCTTCATGAAGTGGTCGTCGTAGAGAAGCTGCTGCTGGAACGGACCCTTCAGAAAAACAAAATCGATCTCGCTGGCGCGCAGCACATCATGGACCGCCATGGAATCCATGATGCAGGACGCGTTCATCGAAACCGTTCTCCTGCGGTAGGTGTCGAGCCATCGGAAAAGCTCAGGCGGCCTCTCAAGCGCGGGTGCGCGCGAAAGGGCCTTGAGGACAAAGGTGGCGACCTTGTTCAGCCTGGCGATGTCGGCAATTTTGGCACCGTCCAGATCACGCATCGAAATGTCGCCCGCGCCGGCGTGCGGCCCGGCAAAATAGAATCGCAGGCAGGCCTGCACGTAGGCCACCTCGTCGGCACAGCCGGCGGCGCGCAATCGTTCGTATGAGCCGTCAGGCAATGCCATTTAGCGCACAATCTCCAAAGAAAGCGGTTTGCGCGAACACTTATGCTGCATGTGCGAAGCAAACATCACCAAAAACCTCGGTGCCGTAAAGCCTTTCCTTTTGCAGTGCGAATTTTTGCAACCGAGCGCCTATCGAGATCGCGTCGGAAAGAAGTGAGAACCGCGGCTGAAATGTCCTTGTCAGGTCTTTTGCCGATCCCCGGCCGAATTTTCCAAACAGAAAATTCTTTCCATTAGCGACGCCTAAAAATAGGCACAAAGCAAACGACTTATGCAAGCAAAATCACATGCTTAAAGAATCAGCGCGGGCGCTGCCATCGTGCCCAAGGAATCGGCTAAAAAGTGACAAGTTTTAGGCATGGCCGCTCATGTCCTGACGCCAGCAACGTAATTGATTAACGGAAGGTAAAACAGTCTTGACTCATAAATGCTGCCGTGCAGCTATTGCATTGCAGCATAAAAGTGCTGACGGCACTCGACAGGCCGTTTCCAGTCCTAAATCGGAGAGTAAAATGGAACAGAATGTTGAAAAGCATGAATACGAGACACCAAGCCTGACGGTTCATGGTTCGATTGAGACCATCACCCAGGGTGGCGGCGGCAACACGGCGATCGACGCATCGTTCCCCGCGCACACGCCGATCGGCGACCTGACGTTCTCCTGAGACTTATAGCCGTTTCCAGAGTGACATTTCGGGACTCTGGATTCAAAAGCAGACGTAAGAGGGTCGGGGGGCCAGCCTCCCGACTTCTCCTGCGCCAACCGGAGATGTCGAAGCGTTTTTGTCAGTGAGGTGCGGGGATGAACTGGAAGCAATCCGACCATGATCTGGCCGACCACGATAGCGTGAGTGCGACCAAGGATGCCGTGGCTTGCGAGTTCGGCGATGGCTTGGCTCTGCTCAATCTCAAATCCAATGTCTACTACAGCCTGAATGGCGTCGGCGCCTTCATCTGGGATTTGATCCAGGAGCCCCGGTCGCTCGGGGACATCCGCAGCGCCGTTCTTGCGCGCTATAATGTCGACCCGGTGCGCTGCCAGGCCGATGTCGACGCATTGCTGAAGGGCCTGGCCGAAAATGGGCTTGCGAGACGGCATCATGAGGCACTTGTCTAAGCCGACCCAGCACAAGGCGCTGGTTTGGCAGGCCATAGTTTCGCGGGCCCTGGTTTCGCGGGCCCTGGTTTCGCGGGCCCTGGTTTCGCGGGCAACGGCTTTACGGCAGGAACCCGCGAGGGAAACAGGCCTCAAGCAGTCGAAGCGCGGCGGAAGCCGGCACGGGCTGGTCAGGATTTTCTCCCTGAGCGGCTCGGAAATGATCTTCCTTGGCCATTGCCTGCTGGTGGTGGCGACAGTTCGGCTGGGGCTGACCCTGCTGTCCTACAATCGTGTACGCAGCCTGGTGACGCGGCTCGACGCGCGGCAGTGCGCCTCGATGGGCGAACTGCGGCGTGTCGCCTGGGGTGTTGCCGCCGCGGCCCGTTTCGTCCCTTACGCTACGTGCCTGACCCAAGCGCTCTCCGGCCAGTATATTCTCGCCCGCCAAGGCAATGAATCGACGATACGCATCGGCATCGAACGTGGTACGGGCGAGCAGTTGAAAGCACATGCCTGGCTGGTCAGCGACAACCATATCGTGCTTGGCGGATCGATCGACGGCTTCGCCCATCTCGTCGACCACGGCAGCCGATGAGCGGCGTCGCCGGAATCCTGCTGCGCGGAGCACACGCACCAGCGGTCGCGGCGGCAGACATTCAGCAAATGCTGGCGCGCATGCGCCATCGCGGTCCCGACGGCGGTTCATGGTGGCTGGACACCAGCATCGCCCTTGGCCACGCCTGGCTCAACACATCGGATGAGGTCGGTCCAGGCCCTTTGACGATGGCTGGCGGCCGGCTCGCCATCACCGCCGATTGCCGGCTGGACAACCGTGACGAGTTGCTGGCCAGGCTCGGTATCCGCGACCAGTCGGTGGCCGACGCGATCGTGCTGATGCGGGCCTATCTACGCTGGGGCGAAGCTTGTCCGGAGCATCTGCAAGGCGATTTCGCGTTCGCCATCTGGGATGACGAGCGGCAATCGCTGTTTTGCGCGCGCGATCATTTTGGCGTCAAGCCGTTCTACTACCACGCGGCGGACCAGCGTTTTGCCTTTGCGTCCGAGATCGGGCCGATCCTGGAGGTCGAAGGTATCCGCGCACGTGTCAGCGAGCGCCAGATCTCCGGCTTCCTGGCCGGGCTTCCCGACGACCCGCAGTCGACCCCCTACAGCGATATATTCAGCCTGCCGGCCCGCCACAGCGTAACCGTCACCGCGCAACAGGTGGTGCTGCGCCGATACTGGCAGATCGAGCCGTCGGCGCGGCCCTTGCGGTCGGATGCATCGGAGGAATTCGCCCATCTGTTCTCGCAATCGGTGCGCAACCGCATGCGAGGGACCTCGGCAGTCGGCGCAATGCTGAGCGGCGGCCTCGATTCCTCATCTATCGCCTGTGTCGCCGGCCTGCAGAATGCCGCTGCGCGCAGGCCGAAGCTGCCGACCTTCTCGCTGATTTTCGAGAGGGGCTCGCCGATGGACGAGCGGCCCTTCATCGATGCCGTTCTCGACCAGCAGAAGGTCGACGCGACGCTGATCCCGGTCGGCAACTATGCCCCATTCGCCGAATTCGAACGCGTGCTGGAAGAACAGGAAGGAACGTTCCTGGCGCCGGGCCTGACGCTCACCCGCGGTATCTACCGGACTGCCGGCGCCAAGGGCATCAAGGTGCTGCTGGACGGCCATGGCGGCGACGAGGTCGTTTCCCAAGGCCATGGTCACCTGCACGAGCTTGCGAATGGCGGCCGATGGATGGATCTGTGGCGCGAGGTCCGCAGCGCCTCCAATACCTATGGCGACAGCACGCTTGGCCTTTATCTCCAGTTCCTGACCCTCTACGGGCCGGCCTGGCGCATCGCCAAGCTGAGGCATCTGGCCAACCGTGCCCTGAACAGGATCCGCAAGCCCGCGCACGTGCAGCGCGCACGAAGCTGGCGCGACCTGATCAATCCGGACCTTGCCAAGCGCACCGAGCTTGTCGACCGGTTTCACCGGGCCGGCTATATGCCGCCCGGCGTTCAGGCCAGCGACGCCTTGAGCCATCGCTGGATCCTGTCGAACGGCTATGTCCCGCATGCTTTCGAGGTTCTCGACAAGGCCGCCGCCAATTTCGGCGTCGAGCCGCGATACCCATTCTGGGATAAGCCGCTGGTCGAGTTCTGCCTGGCGTTGCCGGGCGAGGAGAAGCTGAGCCACGGCTTTGGTCGCTATGTGCTGCGTCGCGCCATGCAAGGCGTATTGCCGGAGGCGGTGCAGTGGCGGCGCGACAAGATCGACTTCACCGCCAATCTCGTCAACGGCATGCTGCGCAACCATCGCGACCTCCTGGAACAGCTGCTGGTCTCGGATGCGAACCGCATCGCGCCTTATGTCAATCTGCCGCAAGTGAGTGCTGCCTATGCGCGACTGCTGCGCCAGCCCGATCAGGCAGCCCCCCTGGATGTCCAGTATGTCTGGCGCTCGGCCTCGCTGTCGCTCTGGCTGCGGCAACTCCAGCACGGCGGGAGCCCCACGTGATGCCGCGCAACGAGCCGCTCGCTCTATACAATGATGATGCCTGTTCACATGGCCGGGCCATGCGAAAACGCCGCTTCTACCGCGCCTATGGTCTGACCATCGCGTCGGAGGTGATGTTGCCCGAACTGCAGCCGGCGCCGCCGGGGGCGGCGGATCTCGTGATCGCTGTCGGCGCGATCGACCTGCCAAAGCCGGCGCTCGAAGCCGCGGCCGACTTTCGCTTCGAGCCGGACCGGCAATATCTGGCTTGGCATGCCGTGGGCGCGTTCCTGATCACCGATTTCAGCCGTATCGACATAGAACCGGCGCCCGGCGTCGACGATGCGCTGCTCGCGTTTCCGCTGCTCGGTCCGGTCATGGCGCTGCTCTTGCACCGGCGCGGCCTGCTTGTCCTGCATGCCAGTGCCATCGCCGCCGCCGGCACGAGCGCCATCTTCATGGGTGACAAGGGAGCCGGCAAGTCGACGACGGCAAGCGCGATGATCCGGGCCGGGCATCGACTGCTTACCGATGACGTGGTGGCGCTGGACCTTGCCAATCCGAGTGAGCCAATGACCGTTCCGGGCTTTCCGCAGATCAAGCTGGCGGCCGACGCCGCTGCGGCGATCTCGCTCGGGGAAGCGGAAGTGCGGCCGCAAGTGCATCCGGCGATCGACAAAATGCAGCATCGCCTGAACGGTGACTTTTCAGGCGACAAGGTGCCGGCGACCAGGATCTATGTCCTCGAGCGCGGCGAAAGGGCTGACATCACGCCCTTGCCCGCCATTGCCGCCCTGCCGGCCATCATCAAATTCTCCTATGTGACGCGCTTCGGCCGTGCGGCGCTGCCCGACGACTTCGCGGCGGCGCATCTTCAGCAATGTTCATGGATTGCTAACCATATCGGCGTGTACCGGCTGGAAGTCCCGACGGGCCTGGACAGGATCGGCGAAGCCGTGGAGCTGATCGAAAAGGATCTGTCGGCTGGCAGCCGGCGGCCGTGAGCACAACCATGTCGAAGCCAATCCTTCGCCTGTCGCTGTTTCGAGAAATTGCCGCATTCGGCGCCGCCATTGCCCGGATCGGCGGCCGGCGAACATGGACGGCGCTGTTCTTCCTCATCCTCGGCAGCCTGACCGAGGGCATCTCCATCCTGCTGCTCATCCCGCTGCTGCATCTGGTCGGACGCGCCGACCAGGATTTCGCTGTTCGGCTGCCCAACAATGATTTCGTGCGCTGGCTGGTGCCTGACGGCACGCTGCAGCTGACGACCGTGCTTTGCGCGCTGGTCGGGCTTGTTGCAGCGCAGGCGGCGTTCAATCGCTTCAAGTCGGTCTACATGGCCAAATTGCTGTTCGATTTCGTCAACCGCGTTCGCATGAACCTGTTCGAAAGCATCGGCAAGGCGCGCTGGGGCGTTTTTACCCACATGCGCAGTTCCGATCTCGATCATGCCCTGACCGGCGACATCGACCGCGTCCAGGGCGCGGCGTTCTCACTGCTGATGCTGGTGCAGATCGCCGTTCTTCTGGCTGGCTATCTCCTGGTTTCCATGTTCATCTCGCCGGTCATGACGCTGTTTGCCGTCGTCATCGGCATGCTGATGTTCGTGGCGCTGCGGCCCTTCCGGGCACGGGCCACTGCCTTCGGCCGTGTGCTGACCGCCAATCGCCAGGATCAGTACCGGACGGTCTCGGAATTTCTCGGCGGCATCAAGGTGGCCAAGAGCCTGAATGTCGAGGACAGCTATTTCGCGCAGCTGCGGTCGACGCTTGAAAGGATGAAGGCCGACAACATCGACTATGTGCGCAACAGCACCATCGGCACCGCGGTATTCCAGGTGGCGAGCGTGGTGGGCCTGAGCCTGTTCATCTATGTGGCTTTGGTCCGCTTCAACCTGTCGCTGGCCGAGATCGTCGTCCTGCTCCTGGTCTTCATGCGCATCGCGCCGCGCTTCATGGACATGCAGACGCAAGCCCAGCAAGTGCTGATCAACCTGCCCGCCTTTACGGCAATGCGCAGCCTGCAGGCACGTTTCGACGCCGAACGCGAACCAGGCCATACCGAGTTCGCCGACGCCGGGACACTCTCCCTCAATACGGGATTGAATATTCGCGGTGTCTCCTTCGCCTACGGAGATGCTGGCGCCAAGATGGTGGTGAGCGGCATCACCTTCGGCCTGCCGGCCGGCAAGGTCACCGCCCTGATCGGCCCGTCCGGATCGGGCAAGAGCACGATCGCCGATATGCTGCTTGGCCTGCTGGAGCCTACCACCGGCATGATGCTTGTCGACGGCGTCGAGATCGATGCCAGCAATCGCCGTCGCTGGCGCGACCAGGTGGCCTATGTGCCGCAGGACGTGTTCCTCCTGCACGACACGATCGCGGCGAACCTGCGCCTTGCCGCGCCACGGGCCAGCGATGGCGACCTGTGGGCCGCGCTGCATCAGGCGCACGCCGGCGAGTTTGTCGAACGGCTCGACCTCAGGCTCGAGACGGTGGTCGGCGATCGCGGCGTGCGGCTTTCGGGCGGCGAACGCCAGCGCATCGCGCTCGCACGCGCGCTGCTGCGCAAGCCGTCGCTGCTCATCCTGGACGAGGCGACCAGCGCGCTCGACTGGCAGAACCAGTCGCTGATCGTCAGGTCGATCGACGAATTGCGCGGCACGATGACGATCCTGACCATCGCGCACCGGCCGTCGATGATCGCCTTCGCCGACTGGGTGGTGGCGATGGAAAACGGCCGTATCGTCGAGGTCGGCCAATATCAGCGGCTGAAGGAAAAAACCGGCAGCCGGTTGTCGAGGATGCTGTCGGGGGAACAGTCAGAGAGCGAACCCGCCGATGTCGCGTGAGCCGGCGACCAAGACGCGCCGAAACGGATTCACGCGGCGCCTGGTCTCTTGTTTCGAAGCATGCCTCCAAACCGGGGGCAGGTTTGAGCAATCTGCATCAATGCAGGCCGCGCCTGGCACCGCCCAGCTTCTCGCTTTCGGCGACCTCTGGTGCGTTCAGTTTGCGCTCGGCGTCACGGGCTATGTCGGCAGGCGTCGGAGCGCTCCTGGCGATCATGGTGTAGATGAGCACGAAATAGCCGGCCTGAATGATCACGGCGCAGATGATGACGCGCACCAATATCGTGCCTATCGACGCACCGCCCAGCCAGGACCAGCCGACGACGATCGCCAGAGCGAAAATCATCCCGAGGATGAATTTTGGAAGTGCCATGCCCAACAGCCCATAAACCGGCTCGGGTATTTATCACGATTGCCCCACCCGAGCGCCGTCCCTTGTCATGTGGGCTTGTTAAGGTCGCCCACTCTCGACCGGTTGCTTCCGGCCTTTTCCACCTGTCGTCACCGTGACAGGTATAATTTGCAATTCTATTAAGGCGAGCAATAGGCGGCAAGGGCAACTTCGGATATTTTTGATCGAGCTTTTGCGATCGACTCTGCCATGCTGCAATGCACGCGACGGGAGCTAAGCCGATCTGCTCTCCTCGGCATTTTCAGTAAGATAGACAATATTAAGTAGTATTTTATACGGTTTTCACCATGCATTAGGGCAGGATAAAGCACTAGTTTGCAGCTTGCCTTGACAGATAGGTAGGTCTGCCTAAAAACGGCCCCACAAAGGCCCCTATTTTTTCGGCCGTGCCCATTTATTGTCACAAATGTGCTAAATACGCCGAAATTTGTGCATGACAAGCTTATTATTTAGTCAATTCATGACGTGACTATTTCAATGGGGTGGTAAATTGTGTGTTGCGCTGCAACATTTTTTTGGTATCGTGCGCTGAACCATTCGTTCAACGCATGGAGTTTACGGCATGAGGGACGTTGCCAAGTCGGCCACGGCGAGCTTTTCGCAGGCTGACATCGATTTTCCGCCACCGATCGGCGGCTTGCTCAAACGCAGCTTCGATATCGCCGGTTCACTGATTGGATTGATCGCACTCAGCCCGCTGTTTGTCATGATAGCGCTGCTGGTCAAGTTTTCCGACGGCGGCTCGATTTTCTACGGTCACAGGCGAATTGGACGCGGCGGGCGGATTTTTCCTTGCCTGAAGTTCCGCACCATGGTTCCGGACGGCGACAGGGTATTGGCAACCTATCTCGCCACCAACCCGGACGCCAACGCGGAATGGATCGCCACCCGCAAGCTGAAGAACGATCCGCGCGTTACCCGTGTCGGAGCAGTGCTGAGGAAACTCAGCCTAGACGAGCTGCCGCAGATCATCAACATCCTGCAGGGCGACATGAGCCTTGTCGGCCCTCGTCCGGTCGTGCGCGACGAGCTGGAGATCTATGGCACGTCCGCCGTTTATTATCTGAAATCCCGCCCGGGCCTGACTGGCCTGTGGCAAGTCAGCGGCCGCAACGATGTGTCCTATGACAGCCGCGTCGCCTTCGATCGCCACTATGTCGAGAACTGGTCGCTGTTCGAGGACGTTCGCATCATCATCAAGACCGTCCCGGCCGTCTGGATGTCGCGCGGTTCTTACTGACCGGCCGGTGGCCAGTGCCAAACATTGGCATCGGCCATTCGACGCAAGCTCATCGGGCGATGGGGCTATAGCGGATCGGAACGTTGAGTTGAAAACAGATTTGTTCGAAGCCTTTCGCAGCGGCCCGGATTCCGGCCGGCTGCGGCGGGCGCGTTTGCTGGCCACATGCCTTGCCATGGCGCTCGTCGTCCCGCATATCGCCGCCGCCGGCGACTATCGCCTCGGCTCGCAAGACAAGCTCACCATCCGCGTCGCCGAATGGCAGACCGTCGAAGGCACATTTCGTGACTGGTCGGCGGTGAATGGCGAGTACACGGTCGGTCCATCCGGTACGCTGTCGGTGCCGTTCGCCGGCGAGTTGCCGGCATCCGGCAAGACCACGTCCGAAATCGCGGCGGCGATTGGCGAGGCTTTGCAGAAAAAGCTCGCTTTGTCAGACCGACCGGAAGCCTCGGTCGAGATGGCGCAGTTCAGGCCATTCTACATTTCGGGCGAAGTCCAGAACCCAGGTCAATTTCCTTATGTCCCAGACCTGACGGTGTTGAAGGCGATCAGCGTCGCGGGCGGCATCAGGCGCAACGCCGATTACGGCCCCCAGCTCGGCAAGGACCTTGTCACCGCCAAGGGCATGTTCGACATCTCCGACGACCAGCGCATTCGACTGATCGTCAGGCGCGCCCGCATCGATGCGGACATGGCCGGCAAGGCGAGTTTCGACGTGCCTAAGGAAGTCGAGGGCGATCCAAGGCTGCCAGCCATCGTCGCGGACGAGATGACGATCCTGACGGCCGACCAAAAGGCGCTGAAGCTGAAACTCGAGGCGCTCGACGATCTGAAAGGTGTCTTGGAGTCCGAGATCGAATCGCTGCAGAAGAAGATCGTCAATCAGCAGCAGCAGGTCGACCTGGCGCAGCAGCAACTCGCCAGCATCGGTCCGCTGGCGCAAAAGGGCCTGATCGCCAATGCCCGTCTGCTGGATTCGCGCCAGTCCGTGGCCGACCTGCAGGGCAAGATCCTGGACTACGAAACCGCCATCCTCACCGCCAAGCAGGCGATCAGCAAGGCGAAGCAGGATGCTATCGATGCCCAGAACACCTTGAGTTCAAGTCTCGCCACTGACCGGCAGCAGACCGAAGCCGACCTGAACGAGGCCGCGTTGAAGGTGAACATGCAGAAAGGCCTGATAGCCCAGGCCAGCGATCCCGCGATGGCGGCCGCTATAACAAACGATCAGCAACCTACCCTGCTCTATTCACTGGTGCGCAATCTCGATGGCAAGACCACCGAGATAGCCGCCAAGGAAGAAACCCCGGTGCTGCCTGGCGATGTGATCAAGGTCAAGCTGGCGCCGCTGGCCAGCCAGTAGACTTGCTAAGCGCTGAGCGGTTCATCATTTTACAGAAATGCAGAACCGCTTCATACGCTCGTCGCCTTCTGTGAGCGGATGGTCCGCGGATATTCGCATTTGCACGTTCTGAGATTGGTTTTCGCGGCGCCGTAACTGGAAGTGCCGGCCGGACGCCCTGGCGCTTCTGGAGCACGGCTTTTGGACAGTAACAGCTGCGCGCCGGACGTCCTGGTCGCTCGGAGCACGCGAGTCTGACAATCCAGCGTTTCAGTCTATTTCGCGGAGGCATGGATTTCCCGCCTCGCGCCCGGCCTGCTTGAGCCTTCGATCAGGGGAATTTGTATTGACGCGACTTCAGGTCCCGAGACGATAGCTCACGCCTGATCGGCGACCGCCGGACGGCGGGCATGCCGAGGCCAGTCAGCCTCGCCCCCGGCCGCGTCAGCCGGCTCGGGACGCGGCGACCGCCGCCTGCGGGTAACGGGCAGCCGCGCCAGCTTGAAGAAGCTGAAATACATCAGGAAAGAACCCATGATGTAGGGGTTGAGAATCTCGACCTCGACGAAGGAGCGGATCAGCAGCAGCACCATCACGCCGAAAAGGATCACCGAGTCCGCCTGCCATGCCTTGAAGATCACCGCCGAGACGTGGCCGTAGAGCGTGCGCAGCATGATCAGCGACACCAGCGTCGCTCCGACGAAGCCGAGTTCGACGAGGGCCTCGATGTAGGTGTTGTGGAAGTGAAAGCCGGTGCGGGTGGTGATGTAGAATTCGTTCCACAGCCGCTCGGCTTCAGCGAAGCCCTGCACCCAATAGGCGGCATAGCCGACGCCGAGAATCGGCGATTTCTGCACCGTGTTCCAGCCTTGTTCCCAAAGATAGGTTCGCCCGGTGAGCGTCGAATCCTTGCCGAAGAGGCCGAGGACGAAGTCCATCAGCCCGAGATTCAAGGCGACGAAGGCCGTCACGACCAGCAGGCCGGCGCCGATCAGGAAGATGACCCGGCGATAGCGGCGTGACAGAAGTTTGCTCATCGCAAGAAGCGCCACCAGCGCCAGAACCGCGGGTATCGAGGCCATCGAGGTGGCGGAATGCGAGGCGACCAGTACATAGGCCGACAGCAGCACGACGGGCACCGCCAGTATGAAGCTCAGCCGGCCGCGTCTGTAGAACGCAAGGAAGACAACGCAGAAATAGATGCCAAGCGAGCCGACAAAGCCGATCTGATTCTTGGAGGCGAAGGCGCCGACGAAGTTCACGGTGCCGTCGAGGACATCCTCGGAATAATTCCCGACCTTCACAGAATAGAGAAGGACGACGAATATCCCGACCAGCGCCCCTATGGTCAACGTGCGCACGCTGACGGTGCGCGCAGCTATGTAGGCGCAGGCAATATGGGAAAAATACTGGACCGACGTCCTTGCGGTGACGCCGGGAGCCTGCGACCAGAAAACCGAGAAGCAGACATAGGCCGCAAACAGCAGCGGCAGCCAGGCGCTGGACAGATGTCGCAAAAACCGCCGGTAGTCGACCAGGATGAGCGGAAGCCAGACCGCATAGTAGGCCAGGATCAGCACCTGGCCGAAAATGACCGAATAGGAAAACGCCCAGATCGAGATGACTACGGCAAAGGCGCCATAGACCGAATTCTTCTCGGGATCGATCAGCAGGGACTTTGGAATCTTCATCTCAGAGTCTCGCCGACACGACCCAGGGCCGGCAAGCCATGAGCCGGCCGGAATCTTCGCAAATATGGGCGTGCAATAAACGGCGTCTCCATTGTGCAGTGCAATATAACCTATTGCGCCCGGCGCTCAATGGCAAATCCGGTCACCTTGTCTTACAGCGAGGCATCTGCGGAGAGATCAGCTGGTTGCGCGTCCGAGACGCTACCAAAGCGCTCCGCCGGTGATCTGGATGTTCTCCATGGTGATGCCCTTGGCGAGATCCGAGCACAGGAATACCGCCAGAGCCGCAATCTCCTGCGGCTGCAGCATGCGCTGCTGCGGGTTGCCTTTGGCGATCTCGGCCATCGCTTCCTCAGTGGTGCGCCCCTTGCCTTCGCGCTCGACGACCTGCGCCACATTGCGACGCATCAGTTCGGTCTCGACCCAGGTCGGGCTGATCATGACACAGGTGACGCCATGCGCTGCCCCTTCCAGCGCCACGCAGCGTGTGAGGCCGAGAAGGCCGGCCTTGGACGCGCAGTAGGCTGGGTTGTCCTTCCAGCCGACCGAGGCGGCGGTTGAGCCGATGTTGACGATGCGGCCCCAGCCGCGTTCGATCATGCCCGGCAGTACCGCACGCGTGACGCGGAAGGCGCCCGTCAGGTTGGTATCGACGATCTTGTCCCATAACGCATCGGGATGACCGCAGACCGGCTGCTCCGCGGTCGTCCCAGCGGCATTGACCAGGATGTCGGCGGGGCCGATTGCCGCCTCGGCGTCAGCCGCGAACCGATTGGTGACGTCGCTGTCGCGCACGTCGAGATGAGCGGCGTGAACCCTCGTTCCGTGGGCGGCAAGGGCCGCATGCACGCGCTCGATTTCGTCCGCGCCGGGATAGTAAGCGGCGTCGGACCTGTCGGCGCCGGACGGCGCGATGTAGGAGCCGACGGCGACATTGGCGCCGGCTTCAGCCAAAGCCGTGGCAATGGCAAAGCCCATGCCCGAGAAACCGCCGGTGACGATGGCACTGCGGCCGGAAAGGTTCTTCATGGCGCACGGTCTCCGCTGCGTTCCGGACAGGCAATCAGGCCTGACCGGATTTGGCAATCACACCGGCGCAAGCGGTTTGCCCAGCCATTCGCGATAGAAGCCTTCGAGGTCGGGCTCGAAATCGTGGACTATGGGATAACCAGGTGCCGCCGCTTCCACCTCGTGCAGCGTGCCGCACTCAGGACAGATGAACTCGCGGATTTCCATCCATTCGGGATCGGGGAGATCACTGTTGGGATAGATTTCGCGCAGCGCCTCCTCGGTGTTGCGCACGTTGATCGCAGCCTTGAGCTTCCAGTTCTTGCGATAGTCGCCGAAGGAGTGGCCGCATTCGCAGCGGGTTATGCGCTCATCGCCGCTCTGGCAGATGAACAGATGGTCCGAGACCGGCAGCAGGATCGGGTCCTTCCAGGCAACGCGATCCTGATAGACGGCAACCATCTTGAAGAAACGGTCATCGTCCTTGTAGGCACTCATGATCCGCCTTGTCTGTGGCCAGGGCAGCTTGCCTGCGGCCAGATCGCCCAGGACTTCCTTGCTGTACGAGGTCATGGTTTTGCTCCCGGCATGAAGATCGATCTGGCATCGACGTTCCAGAACTCGCTGAATTCGCTGGTGAAGCGCGGCGACAGCTTGATCGCGCTGGCGTACATTTTCTTCACCTCGGGGGCGAAATCGGCCTTTTTGACGCGGCCGCGCTCCTTGGCGATCCAATCCGCCACCGGTACTGCTTTCGCCAGACGCTGCTTGCGCATGGCGGCGCGGCGCTCGACCGTGGCGTCGATATCGGCGATGGGATAACCGTCCTCATCGTCCTTCAGCACGATGCCGAACACCTGGTCCGCCGCTTGCCGGGTGAGAAAGCCGTTCTCGACATCCCAGGCCGTCTTGATCGGATCGCGCTCCAGAACGTCGCCGTAACCGCCGCCGCCATTGTAAGAATGGCTGAAGATGTCGCCGGACTTGTGCGGCGAGGTGATGTAGGGGCCCTCGACCACGACATGGTCGCCACCGATGTTCCGCTCGTAGTCGGAGACATGCGGATCGATGCCGGGCGCATGCGCCAGCGGTTCGCCTTTTGCGGCGAGTTCGTGAATGTCTGAGTTGCGCACCGCGCGATGCTTCTGGCAGGTCGGCGCCGGATAGCCGCCGCACATGCCGGCGTTGTCGAACACACGCGAGGAGTGCTCGGAGGTGTGGAGCCGCAGATGCGAGGTCTTGTTGATCAGCCAGGTCGAGACGAAGGAACAGCCGCCGCGATATTTGCCGGCACCGCCGGAATTCGGCACGATCGAGCGGCCGATATAGACCATCGGCATCGACTGTTCCCAGACCTCGATGTTGCCCATGTCGGATTCCGGGTTCCAGCCGACATAGGCGGTGTCGAGACCATCCTTGATGGCGAGCGCGCCGGAGCCGGCGGCGGCGCATTCAAAATGGGCCATGCCGAACGGCGTGCCGTACTGGCTCTCGCCACCCATTTCGATCATAGGACTGTTGACCTGGCCGACAAAGGCCTCCTCGACGAAGCCGCGGGCGATGAAGCCGCGCGACAGCAGGCGCTGGAAGACGCCATAGGCTGGCAGCAGCAGCGCCCACGAGGTGGCGGTCGCCACCATCTCGTTGTCGGGGTTGGTCCAGGTGCCGTGCGGCAGTTTCAGTTCGGTTGCCATCCAGGCGCCGTCATTGACCAGCCCTTCGAAATTCATGTGCTGGGTCAGCGTCACGAACATGCCGCCATCCATGCCGGCCGGCGTGCAGTTCATCGAATGGTAGCCCCAGGGCTGCGTGCCCTCGAAGTCCATGGTGATCTTGCCGTCGGTGGTGATCTCCATCTCGATCGGGATATTATAGAGCCAGTCGGGATCGCCGAGCAGCTGGAAGCCGGGCTTTCCCGCCGTGACATGGCCGTAAAAAGTGTGGCCGCGATAGATGCCGGGCACGGTAAGCTGGCGGGTGCGGGCGAGCTGGGCGCGGCGGCCTTCCTCGATGAACTCCTTCGAGACCTTCATCCAGTAGTCTAGGCCGATCTCCGAGATCAGCTGCTTGACGCTTTCGCGCATGTCGATGCAGGAGGCGACCTTGGCCTTTTCGTCCAGCACCCAGTAGATCGGCATGCGCAGATTACGTTCGCAGCGGATGACGTAGTCGCGGCGGATCTCGTCATTCTCGCCGATCTTCTCGGCGCAGACGAACAGACCCTCGGTGAAGCGCTCCTGCGCCAGACACACGTCGCCGCCCGGCGTGATGCCGCCGGCTTCCAGCTCGTGGCAGACAGCGCCGGCCCAGCCGACCAGCGTGCCTTCATGGAAGATCGGCACGACGTCCATGACGTCGGGCACCTGCACGGTGCCTATGAAGGCATCGTTGTTGGCGAAGATGTCGCCTTCGCGGATGCGAGGGTTGTCCTCGTAGCCGTTTTTGATCATCCATTTGATGAAGCGGCTCATCGTATGGACATGCACCATGATGCCGTTGGAGAGCGCAATGGCGTCGCCCTCGGGCGTGTAGATGGCGACCACCATTTCGCCGACCTCTCGCACGCCGGGGGAAGCCGAGATGCGGCGGGCCATTTCGCGTGCCGAGACGCAATAGGCGCGCAGCTTGGTGTGCAGCGTCTCGAATTTCAGCGGATCCTGGTTGCGCAGCGTGAGTTCCGTGATGCCGTCATAGCAGCCGGTTTCCTCCATCAGCCGCTCGGAATCGAGCAGTCTTTCGCGAAGGCGCAGGGCCGAGGCAGGTTTGTCCAACATGGCGGTCGCCCTCTCAAGCGTGGGTATAGTGCAGCAGCGTCCATTCATCGACGTGGATGCGGTCCTGCGGATGAACGACGAGCGTGGTGGCGGGATGTTCGATGATGGCCGGGCCGATGACTTCGTGGCCTGGCTGCAAAAGGTCCATCTCGTAGAGATTGGCCTTGTGCCAGCGCCCGCCAATATAGGCCTCGCGCACACCCTTGTGGGCGGCTGCCGGATCCGACTTGCCGAGCGGTCGCTTGAACAGCACCGGCTTGACCTTGTCGGCGGTGGCGATCAGCCCGAGTTCGGTGATGGTGAAGCCGGCCTCGCCATAGCGCGACACGCGATGGTTGACCTTGGCATAGACCGCCTCGAACTCGTCGATAACCCTACGCATGTCGTCGGCCGAATCGACCTTGGCAAGCGGCGCCATGACCTCGACGTCCTCGAGCTGGCCGGTGTAGCGCATCATCAGGAACGGCACGGTCCTGATCTTCTCCCTGGCATGGCCGTCGGCGATCATCTCGTCGACCGCGGCCCTGGTCAGGTCGTCCCAGACAGTGGTGACCTTGGCGCCGAAGGCGGCCAGCGTAGCCTCGTCGGCACGTGACGGGATGTCGTGCTGGGTGGAGACGGAATGACGCCGCATGAAATCGGCCGTGGTGCAGCCGAAGGCGGAGAAGGCGGCCGCAAACTGGAAGGTGATGATGTCCTTGAAGCCGATGCCCCTGGAGCAGCCGGCCAGATGCAACGGGCCGGAGCCGCCATAGGACAGCAGTGTGAATTCCGAGGGGTGGATGCCTTGCCCGGAAATGACCCGGCGCAGCGCGTTGTTGGCATCGGACTCCAGCATGTCGATCATGCCTTCGGCGGCTTCCTCCAGCCCGACGCCAAGGATGTCGGAGCATTTCTCCTGGAAGGCGCGGCGGGCCTTTTCGACCTGCAGCACGACCTTCCCGCCCAGGAAATAGTGTGGGTTGAGGCGGCCGAGAATGGCGTCGCAGTCGGCGATGGTCGGCTCGGTGCCGCCCCTGGCGAAGCAGATCGGACCCGGATCGGCGCCCGCACTTTCAGGCCCGAGCGAAACTTTCTTGGTCAGCGGGTCGACCTTGAGGATCATGCCGGCGCCGGCGCCGATCGTGTCGAGATGCAACGTCGGCACGTTGAGCTTGAAACGGTCCATCAGCGGCTCGTTCTCGATCCGGGTCTGGCCGCGCGTGATGACGCCCATGTCGAAAGAGGTGCCGCCCATATCCGAGCAGATCAGTGAGTCGTTGCCGATCAGCTTGCCGACATAGGCAGCGCCCAGAATGCCGCCGATCGGGCCGGAGATCATGGTTTCATGCAGGCGCGGATGGTTGATCGAGGTCAGGCCGCCGAAGGAGAGCAGCGTCTGCACGCCATACTTGAAGCCGTATTTCTTCGAGACGTCCTCGATACCCCTAAGTTGCTTGCGGCCACGCGAAGTCGCGTAGGCCTCGATCAGCACCGAGTTCAGCCGTGACTGCTCACGGATGACCGGACGAACCTCGTGGCTGGTGTAGACGATGATGTCAGCGCCGGCCTCCTCCACCTCTTCGCGGCAAATCTCGGCGATGCGCTTCTCGTGCACGGGATTGACGTGCGAGAAGATGGTCATGATGCAGATCGCTTCGACCTTGTCGGCGATCAGTTTTTTGGCGGCGATGGAGACCTCGTGTTCGTAGAGCGGCAGCACGATGTCGCCGAACTGGTCGATGCGCTCGGTGACGCCATGCGTGCGGCGGCGCGGCACCAGCGGATCGGGATGATGATGGGTGACCGCATGCAGCCGGTCGGCATAGGAATAGTCGGCCCAGGCCTGCAGTCCGCGGCCCATCAGGATCATGTCCTCGAGGCCCTTGGTGGTGATCAGGCCGAGCCGGCGGCCGGTGCGCGACAACAGCGTGTTGAGCATGCCGGTGCCGGAATAGAGCACGACATTGACGCCGGAAAACAGTGATTCCAGCGAGATGCCCCAGGCATCCGCCGCGTCCTCAGCAGACGCGAGGAAGCCCTCGGCTTCGTTCTTCGGCGTGGTCGCCGACTTGCCGATCTTGAAGTGGCCGTCCTGATCGACAAGGATCGTGTCGGTCATGGTGCCGCCGGCGTCGATGCCGATGACAATTGGATTGCCGACGATGGGGGCGGTGAGATTGGGTTGGGTCACGGTCGCCTCGGGATCTGGTCTAGGTTGACGCCAGGCTAGATTCGACAGGCGGCTTCGCGCCATATGCCTAAAGACACAATGACGGCTGGGCTGACATCGCCGAGAAAAGGGCATGCGCATGGACAATATCTGGGCGCCGCTCGCCAAAGCGATCGCCGCCACCGGCACCGACAGGCATGTCGACTGCCTGATCGACCTGATCGGCGCCGACATCGAGCACGACCTCGTCACGGTGACGCGCTATTCGGCGACGCAGACGCCGGAATTCGTCAAGCACCGGCGCTTCTCGGATGAAATGGTCCGGCGCTATCTCGACAACTACTACGTCTTCGACCCGTTCTATGCCTCGTGGCGGCGCGAGCGAAGGCTGGGCATCATGCCGCTGAAGCGGCTCGCCGACGACGAGGCCAAGCGCGGCCAGTACATTGCCGGCTTCCTGGCACAGTCGGAGATCTGCGACGAGGTCGGCATCATGCTGGCCGATGGCGGTGACTGGTGCCTCGGCATCTTCCTCGATCGCTCGACCGCTTCTTTCAAGGACAGCGAGATCGCCCTGCTGGACGAGCGGCTGCCGGTGTTCGAGGCGCTGCATGCGCTCGACATCAAGGCGCGCGGAACCGAATTCTCCCGCACATCGGCACCGACCAGCCCCGGCGCCTCGCCCCGGCAGGAGCCGACCATTCCGGCCAGCCTGTGGCCGGAGCTGTCGCTGCGCGAGCGGGAGCTGGTCCAGTTGATCCTCGCCGGCCACCCGACGGCGAACATCGCCGAGCGCCTCGGCATCACCGTCGGCACGGTCAAGAACCACCGCCGGCGTATCTACGAGAAGCGCGACATCACCACCGAGCGGGAATTGTTTTTGCAGTTCTTCCAGCATCTGGTCGACTGACAGCCGGGGTTCGGACAGCTAGGCGGTTTACGCTTTTTCCCGTTGCAGGTTAGAGCTCATCCTCCCAATTGGCGCCGCCATAGAACACACGGAAAATCACCACTTGGTCGGATTCCACTGTAAAGGTCACCGTTACACGGCGCTCAAAACCGACAACCCGAAGCCCCGGCCGCAGATCGTCACGGCGTGTTCCGCGCTCCGAGGCGTAGTCGAGACCCTGGCAGTAGGCTTCGATACGCTCGATATAGCGTATGGCCGTGACGTTGCCGGCGGCGATCTCGATGGTGTCGTATATCCATCTTAAGTCCGCTAGGGCTTCCGGCAACAGAACAATATGCCGGCGCTTCACACATCCCTCTTAAAGCGGGCGGCGTGGTGAGCGCGGATGTCGTCAAAAGCCTGGTTGGCTGGGATAACTCGGGAAGGGTCTGCCTTCCATCTGTCATAGGTCGGCACGACTTCCTCGCGCAGCCAACGCTCTACGGCCGCGTCGCGCTCTTGCAGGGCACGAAGCCCGGCGCGGATCACTTCACTGCTGGTCGCATAGGTTCCTGATTCAACGAGACGGTCGATGAAAGCAGCCTGCTCTGTTGGCAGGCTGAAGGTGCGCTTTTCGGTGGCAGCCATGATTTCTCCTATAATGTCGGTGTGATTATATCATACCAATATCGAATAGCGTTAGAAAATCTGTCGGGCGAAGAACCGACATGGGGCCTGCTAGCAGTCTCAAAATTCCTCTTGCGGAACCGCGCCGTCCCGGCTTAGTCTCTGCCTCTTCACAAAAATGAAATTTAATTCCATTTGTGTGCAAACCTTCTAGCCAGCATCGTGCCCCAGGAAAAATGAACGGCCTAATCGACTGAGACAATATTTGATATATCATCTACCAGAACGGAAATAGACATGGTCCAGCAGACATCGATCCAGCCATCGGCGCCCTGGTTGCGGCTAGAGGTTGACGATTCGGACTGGAACGACGCCGAGGTTTCGGGCCTGGTGCGCTGGTACCACCAGATGCTGCTCATCCGCCGTTTCGAGGAAAAAGTGCTCGATCTCGCCAATGCGGGGCTGGTGCATGGTCCGGCGCATGCCAGCATCGGCCAGGAGGCGACGGCGGTCGGCGCCATGTCCGTGCTCGGCACCGGTGACCGCATCAACGGCACCCACCGCGCCCATCACCAGGTGCTGGCCAAGCTTGTCAACGCGCAGACGCCCGGCGGATTCGACCCGCTGCATGACGCTTTCAACCCGGACATGCAGGGCTCGGTGCGCGGCCTGATGGCCGAGATCATGGGCCTCAAGTCAGGCTATTGCGGCGGCCGTGGCGGCTCGATGCATATGCGCGACGATAGCTCAGGGATTCCTGGCACCAGCGCCATCATCGGTGGCAACCTGCCGCATGCGGCAGGCTACGCGCTGGCCGACAAGCTGCTCGGAACCGGCAACATCTCGGTCGCCTTCTTCGGCGACGGTACGATGATGGCAGGGCCGGCCTACGAGGCAATGAACATTGCCGCGCTCTACCGGCTGCCGGTGATCTTTTTCGCCGAAAACAATCTCTATGCCGTCTCGACGCACATCAATGAGCAGACGCGCGAGACGCGGCTGGCCTCGCGCGGACCTATGCTCGGCTTTCGCGGCATCGAATGCGACGGCATGGATGTGGTGGCGGTCCATCACGCCATGCGCGAGGCGCGCCGGACGATCGAGGAAGACGGCGGCCCGGTGCTGGTCGAGGCGCTCTGCTACCGCTTCCTGCATCAGAGCGGCGCCCGCCCGGGCAGCGAATTCGGCTACCGCACGCGGGCCGAAGAGGACGCCTGGAAAGCGCGCGACCCGCTTGCCACCATGGCGGCTCGCCTGAAGACGATGGGCATCCTGAACGATTCGGACCTCGGCACACTCGACCAGCGCGTCATGGAGGTGGTCAACACCGCTGCCGATTCGCTGACCGAAATGAGCGGCAACGCGCTGCGCATTCCTGATCATCTGTGGCCGGACCCAAGCGACGTCGACAACCAGATCCGCGGCGATCTTTCCGAACTGAAGAGCGAGCGCTTCCTCGAGATCGAGGACGTGCCGCCGGCCGAGACCAAGCCGGTCAAATTCATGGTTGCCGCGTCCGAGGTCATCGCTCGCGCCATGGAGCAGGATCCGCGCATCATCATCATGGGCGAGGACGTGCACCGGCTGCGCGGCGGCGTTTCGGGCGCCACAAAAGGTGCGCTGGAACGCTGGCCGGAGCGCGTGCTGGCGATGCCGATCGCCGAGAACGGTTTTGTCGGGGTGGCGCTGGGTGCGGCGCTTTGCGGCTTGCGGCCGATCGTCGAGATCATGTTCGGCGACTTCTGCCTGGTTGCCGCCGACCAGCTGTTCAACGCGGTCAGCAAGGTGCGTCACATGTTCGGCGGCGGTTTTCCGGTGCCCATCGTGGTCAGGGTGCGCGTCTCGCCGCACACCGGCTACGGCTCGCAGCATTCGGGTGATCCGTCCGGCCTGTTCGCCCTGTTTCCCGGCTGGCGCATCGTCGCGCCGACGACGCCCTTCGACTATATCGGCCTGATGAATTCAGCGTTGAAATGCGACGATCCGGTCGTCGTCATCGAGCATGTCGAACTGTTCCCGAGCGAAGGCCCTGTGCCTGCGGACGACCGCGACTATTGCGTGCGGCTCGGCAAGGCGAAGATAGTCAGGCCGGGCAGCGCCTGCACACTGCTCACCAGCGCCAGCATGGTTGCCGTCGCCAGACAGGTGGTCGAGGAGACCGGCGCCGATGCCGAGATCATCGACCTGCGCAGCCTCGACCCGACCGGGCTCGACTGGCCGCTGGTGGAAGCCTCGATCCGCAAGACCAACCGAGTGGCCGTCATCGAGCAGGTGCAGCGTGGGCTATCGCTTGGCGGACGACTGACACAGGAGATTCAGGATCGCGTGTTCGATTATCTCGATCACGAGATCCTGCATGTGACGGGAAGCCTTTCTGCTCCCGTCGTATCGGCCCCGCTCAACCGCGCCGCACTGGGCGGCGCTGAAAAGCTCAAGGCCGCGCTTCAATCCCTCACTGGCGTGGGCGGATAGAGCGAACGCATTGCCACAAAGATCCGACAAGAAAATGGGAGAACTGACATGACCATCCTACCGAGAAGCAAGACCAGAGCGACGATGCTGGCAGCCGTGCTGCTGGCCACCAGCGCCTTCTGGGCACCGGCCACGTTCGCGCAGGACAGCAAGCCGCTGGTCATCGCACGCAACATCGACCTCAACTCGCTCGACCCGCACCGCGCCTTCTGCGACACCTGCCAGATCTACAATTCCAGCGTCTATGAATCCCTGCTGACGCTCGACAAGGACAACAAGCTGATCCCACTGCTCGCCTCGAAGTGGGAAGGCAATGCCGACCAGAGCAGCTTCACCTTCACACTCGACCCGGCCGCCAAATTCTCGGACGGTTCGCCGGTTGAAGCCAAGGACGTCAAATGGTCCTGGGAGCGGCTGAAGAACCTCAAGGGCAGCGCCTCGTTCCTGATGGACAATGTCGCCTCGATCGAGACCCCGGACGCGCATACGGTGGTCGTCAAGATGGTCGCGCCGAGCTCCGAATTCCTCAACATCGCGGCGGCGCCCTACGCAGCGGTCGTCAACAGCAAGGTTGCTTCCGAAGCCGGCGCCAAGGCCGATGCGGAAGCCTCGACGACAGACAATGCCGAGGCCTGGTTCCTGGCGCATTCGGCCGGCAGCGCGCCGTTCGTGCTGAAATCCTATGAGCCCAATTCGGAGCTGCGGCTGGCACGCAACGACAAATACTGGCGCACGGCGCCGGCGCTGAGCGAAGTCGTCATCCGCCAGACCAAGGATGCGGTGGCGCAGGCGCAGATGCTGCAGAGCGGCACCGCCGACATCGCCATGCAGATCGACCCGGATACGGCCAAGACGATGACGGGCAGCGACGTGAAGATCGAGACCGTGCCGTCCTACAACTTCATCTATGTAGCGCTGTCGCCGGGCGCCAAGGCCAACAAGGTTCCGCTGACGCCCGAAGTGCGCGAGGCGATCTCGCTCGGCCTCGACCGTCCGAGCATCCTCGACTTCACCATCGGCTCCGAGGGCCAGTTGATCAGTGCGCCGATCCCGCTCGGCTTCCCCGGCGGTTCGGGCTTCGAGGCGCAGCCCTATGACGTCGCCAAGGCAAAGGAACTTCTGGCCAAGGCCGGACACGCCGACGGCTTCGAGATGGAAGCGGCGTTTCCCGGCATGAACGTCTACGGCGTCGACCTGTCGCTTCTGATGCAGAAGGTTCAGCAGGATCTGGCCAAGATCAACATCAAGCTCGATCTGCAGCCGATCCCCTTCGCCAACTGGCGCGAACGCGTCAATGGCGACGGCATCCCGATGACCGCGGTGTTCTACGCGCCGGACTATTACGGCACCTCGCAATACATCGATTATTTCGCCATGACCAAGGGCAGCCCGTGGGCACGCCGCGCCGGCGCGGAGCGCGACCCGTCGGTGCTCAACCCAAAGGAAGCGGATATCTACAAGGCAGCCCTCGCGGCGAGCGGCGACGAGGCTGCCAAGCTGTGGCACCAGGCCGGCGAGGAGATGATCAAGGACAGGATCATCCTGCCGCTGATCAGCCCGAACCTGATCCTGGCCTACAAGTCGGACGTCAAGGGCGTGCGCTACAGCGCCTGCTGCAACCTGCCGCTGGCGGAACTCAGCCACTGAGCGAAAGATGCGGGAGGCGGCCTGACGCCTCCCGTTTTCTCATCCTGGACGATCAGCAAATCCTGTTCTTCCAGCGCCAAACTCAATATATGATATATCAATGTACGGAGACCTCGCTATGCCTTCCCTGATCAACTCCAAGGACCAGTTGCTGCGCGAGCGTGCGGCCTCGGTCATTCCGGGCGGCATGTGGGGACACATGGCGACGCGCTATCTCGGCTCCGCCTATCCGCAGTTCTTCGAGCGCGCCGACGGCTGCCGGGTCTGGGACGTCGATGGGCGCGAATACATCGACCTGATGTGCAGTTGGGGGCCCAACATCCTCGGCCACCATCACCAGGCCGTCGAACAGGCAGCCGAGAAGCAACGTCGCCTGGGCGATGCGATGAACGGCCCGGGTGAAGTTCTGGTCGAGCTGGCGGAGTTGCTGGTCAAGACCGTCGCGCATGCCGACTGGGCAATGCTGCAGAAGAACGGCACCGACGCCACCACGGCCTGCGTGACAATCGCGCGTGCCGGCACCGGCCGGCGCAAGGTGCTGGTCGCGCGCGGCTCCTATCACGGCGCCGTGCCGTGGTGCACGCCTTCGCTCGCCGGCGTCACCGCCGAGGAC
Source organism: Mesorhizobium sp. M0239 (assembly GCF_040321815.1). Classification (NCBI taxonomy): domain Bacteria; kingdom Pseudomonadati; phylum Pseudomonadota; class Alphaproteobacteria; order Hyphomicrobiales; family Phyllobacteriaceae; genus Mesorhizobium; species Mesorhizobium sp. M0239. The sequence goes on along the minus strand of NZ_JAMYSG010000027.1, from coordinate 27,540 downwards.
CGCGCCCATCTCATCCATTTCGACTACAATGACGTTGCCGGCCTTGAGGCAGCCGTCGAGCAGGCCGGCAGCGATCTTGCCGCCGTCATCGTCACAGCTTTCCGCCACGACATCGCCCGAGATCAGGAATTGCCGACAGCCGCCTTCGCCAGACGGGCGCGCGAACTGATTACCGCCGCCGACGCGGCACTGATCGTCGACGATGTCAGGGCCGGCTTCCGCATCGACCTCGCCGGCAGCTGGGAGCCGCTCGGCGTACGGCCGGACCTTTCCGCCTTCTCGAAGGCTATCGCCAATGGTTATCCGCTGGCCGCCATCACCGGCACCGACCGGTTTCGCGAGGCCGCGACCAAGATCTATGTGACGGGTTCGTTCTGGTACGGCGCCGTCGCCATGGCCGCCGCGATCGCCACCATCAGCACGCTGCGCGATACCGACGCCATTGCCCGCATGACCGAAGCCGGCGACAGGCTGCGCTCAGGCCTCGACGCGGCAGCGAAGAAGCATGGCCTGTCGTTGCGCCAGACCGGTCCAGTGTCGATGCCGATGGTGCTGTTCGACGACGATGCCGAGTTCAAGCTGGCCAATGCCTTCTGCTCGGCCGCCTTGCGCGAAGGCGCCTATTTCCATCCCCGGCACAACATGTTCCTGAGCGCCGCGCACACCGCAAAAGACATAGATCTCGCCCTGCAGGCTGCCGATGCGGGCATGGCTGCCGCGGCGCAGGTGGCGTGACCGGCGCCGATGCGGTTCGGAGAAAAAGTTCGTTCAACCGGCGGCCGACACCAGTCGGCCGTTCTGCGCCGCGCGGCGCAGTTCCTCGGGCGTGACCGCACCGTCGTTCAGCCGCTCGAGCACCTTGACCAACAGGCGGCCGCCTTCGATCATGTCCTGCTGAATGCCCTTGCGCACGCCGTTCTCGTCACGGGCGCGCAGCGCGTCGAGAATATCGAGATGCCGGTGGCGGCCGTCATAGGTCGGCCTCGCGTGCGGGTATTGATAGTTCACCAGCGGTCCGTTGCGCAGCCAGATGCCCTCGATGATGGCCAGCAACTCCGGCATTTGCGCCGCCTGGTAGATCGAGTGATGGAATTCCCAATTGTCGCGGACGGCTTCGAACCAGCGGCCATTGTCCTCGTTGGCAATCAGCTTGTCATGCACCGCGGCCAGACGGTCGATCTCGCGCGGCTCGATGCGCGTCGTTGCCGCGGCACCCGCCATGCCTTCGAGATGCAGCCGGATGCTCCGCAGTTCCAGATACTGGGCCAGCGACAACTGGGCGACGGTGATCGAACGGCCCGCCTCCATCTCCAGGCCTTTTTCGCGCACCAGCTGCATCAGCGCCTCGCGCACTGGTGTCTCAGACACCTGAAGGCTGGCGGCGAGGTCGCGGATCTTGAAGCGATGGCCCGGCCAGAAACGGCCTTCCATCATGGCGCGGCGAAGCTCCTCGTAGACACGCGTCGTCAGATTGTCGCGCGCGATCGGCGCGATAGAAGCAGTCACATCCGCTCTCCGTTCTTGCAGTCGCGCAGGCGGCGCCTGCGTCGCGTGGGCTGTGTATATGATACCACGAATGGCCTGACCACCGACATGAGACAAGCCGCCCCGAAACCGGCAGACATGAGACGGGTAGCATGACCAGGTCGATGCCTTCCCTGCTGTTCGGCGCCATTGCCGACGATCTGACCGGCGGCACCGAGCTGGCGTCGATGCTGGTCGCGCGCGGCATTCCAACAGGATGCACGGTCGGACTGAGTGCGCCGATCCCATCAGGCAATCTTGCCCACGTGATCCTGCTGAAGACCCGCGTCATCGCGGCCAGCGATGCGGTGCGCCAGGTGCTGGAGGCCGCGGACCGGCTGGTTGCAGCGGGCGCGCGGCAGATCTTCTTCAAATACTGCGCTACCTTCGATTCCACGCCCGCCGGCAATATCGGCCCTTGCGCCGAGGCGCTGCTCGAGCGGCTTGGCGGCGGCGTCACGCTGTTCACCCCGGCGCTCTGCGAAACCGGCCGCACCGTTTATCAAGGGCATATGTTCGGTGGCGTCCAGTTGCTGGCAGAGTCGCCCAAGCGATTCGATCCGCTGACGCCGATGACCGATTCCAATCTGGTTCGCGTGCTGCAGACGCAGAGCAAGGGCAAGGCAGGGCTGGTGCCCTATCTCATTGTCGATGCCGGCGCCGTGGCGATCCGCAACGCCATACGAGAGCACAGTGCGCGCGGCGAGACGCTGCTGGTCACCGACACGGTCCGCGAGCGCGACCTGGCGGCGATCGCGGAAGCCGCCTTCGACCTGCCGCTGATGACCGGCAATTCCTCGGTCGCGGCGCATCTGCCGCCGGCCTGGCTGGCGCATGGGCTGGTGAATTCAGGCGACCTCGTTGCCGCCAGCCTGCCGGCCGTAAACGGCCCAGCGGCGGTGCTGGCCGGCAGCGTCGCCGATCGCACCATCGAACAGCTCGAGCGTTTTGCGCAGAACAATCCAATGCTGACGATCGATCTTGCCAGCGCCTTCGCCGGCGCCGATGTCATGGCCGAAGCGCGTGCCTTCGCCCAGCGGCATTTGCCCGGCACGATGATCGCCATTGCCACGACAGCGCCGCAAGCGACGGTCGAAGCGCTGCAGCAGGCGCACGGCCGCGATGTGGTGGCAGCAAGGGCGGAAGAGATCCTGGCCGGGATTGCACAGATTCTGGTGCGTGAACTCGGCGTCCGCCGGCTCGTCGTCGCCGGCGGCGAGACAGCCGGTTCGGTGGTCAAGGCGCTCGGCATCGACCGGATCGCCATGGGCGCCTATGAGGGCCCGGGACTGTCGCGCGCCATCGCCCACCTCCCCGACCTGCCATCCGATCCGCTGGCGCTGATGCTGAAATCGGGAAAGCTCGGCGGCCCGGATATTTTCGCCGACGTCCTGCAAGACATGACACGGGCGACCACCGTCGCGCCGGCGATCGATATATGGCCACCGGCAAAACCTGTCATGCGGCCAACCACAGGAAAGGCATCGTGATGGGTACCGAGACTGCACGCGCCAGCCTGATCACCGCGACGCAGACGCTGGACGCTAGTGGGATGAATGTCGGCACCACCGGAAACATCAGCGTGCGCACGACAGCCGGCATGCTGATCACGCCGACGGGAATAGCCACGAGCGCCTTGCGGCCGGAGCAGATGGTGGCGATGCAGCTCGATGGAGCCTGGGACGGTGCGTTCAGGCCATCGAGCGAATGGGAAATGCACGCCGAGATCTACAAGGCCTTTCCCGAGGCCGGCGCCGTCGTCCATGCCCATCCCGACCATTGCGTGGCGCTATCGTGCCTGCGCGAGGGACTGCCGCTGTTCCATTACATGGTCGCGGGTTTCGGTGGCGATGATGTGCGCTGTTCGGACTATGCGCTGTTCGCGTCAAGCGACCTGGCCAAGGTTGCCGTCGTCGCGCTCAAGGACAGGTCGGCCTGCCTGCTCGCCAATCATGGCATGATCGCTTTCGGCGGCGATCTCGACATGGCGCTCATCCGCACCATCAAGCTCGAAACCTTGGCGCGGCAATATCTGCTGGCGCGCAGCGCCGGCACGCCGGTGCTCATCGAGGGCAGCGAACTCGCCGCCATTCGCGGGCGCTACAAGAGCTACGGCCAGCAGAAATAACCGGCCGAGCAATTCCAGGAAAAGTGTGAAGCGGTTTTCCCGGGAAAACCGCATAGCGCTTTCCCTTGGGAATAGCGCCAAAACAAGGAACGGCTCTTCGCGCTCTTGAAGTAGAGAACCACTCAGTCGATCCCACAAATGCGACGAGGGCTGTCACGCTCCGTGAAAGATCAGGCGGGGATCGGTTCGGCGGCAGGCGCATAGACGCTGACAGCCCCAGTGCCGACCAACTGGTAGATGGTCTCGGCGCTGTAGCCGAGCACGTCGGCCAGCACGGCAGCTGTGTCCTGGCCCAGCATCGGTGGCGCGGTGAAGTCGGCGGTCAACTGCGCGGCAAGTCCCTGCGCCGGGCGCACCATGGCGACGGAACCGAGATGCGGATGCGGCAAGGTCTGAACGAGGCCACGTTCGCGCACATTGGGACTATCGAAGACTTCCGGTATCGATTTTACCGTGCCGGCCGGCACGCTGGCGGCGGCACAGGCCGACATCCAGTGATCACGCGGCTTGGTCTTGAAGACGGCGGTGAGGTGCGGGATCAGCGCCTCGCGGTTGGTGGCGCGCGCCCCTGCCTTGATGAAGCGCGCATCCCCAGCCAGATGTGGCAGATCAACGACCTTCTCGCACAGCGCCGCGAACTGGCGGTCATTGCCGACCGCCAGCGCAAAGCTGCCATCGGAGGCTTGGAATATCTGATAGGGAACGACCGTCGGATGGGCATTGCCGTATCGGGCGACCTCTCGGCCGGTGTTGAGATAACCGCTGCCGACATTGATCAGCAGGCTGAGCGCGCAGTCGATCAGCGACAGGTCGAGGAACTGCCCCTTGCCGGTCGTCGTTCGCTCGAAAAGCGCTGCCAGGATCGACTGCGTGGCGACCATGCCGCAGACGATGTCGGTGATGGCGACGCCGACACGCATCGGCTCGCCATTGCTCTCGCCAGTGATGGCCATCAGGCCGCTTTCGGCCTGCATGACGAAATCATAGCCGGGCCGTCCGGCATCGGGGCCGGTCTGGCCGTAACCGGAGATCGAGCAATAGATCAGCCGTGGGTTTGAGGTACTGAGCTCCTTGAAACCAACGCCAAGGCGATCGGCGGTGCCGGAGCGGAAATTCTCGACGACGATGTCGGCCTTCGCCGCCAGCTCGCGCACGATGGCCAGCCCCTGCGGGCTCTTCATGTCGAGCGCGATGCTCTGCTTGCCGCGATTGGCGCAGAGATAGTAGGTCGAGACACCCTTGTAGCTCGGCACCGACCACGCCCTGGTGTCATCGCCGCCGTCGATGTTCTCGATCTTCCAGACTTCGGCGCCGAGATCGGCCAAGCTCATCGTCGCCCACGGACCGGCCAGCACGCGCGAAAGATCGAGAACCTTGATGCCTTCGAGCGGCAGGCGCCCACGGCCCGCCGTGCTGGCATCGTCAGTTTGGGCTTCAGTCACGATAATATCCTTCGTGGGTACAGCAATCGTGAGGACCGGTCAGACAGCCTTTAAAGTGTTGACCGGCTCCGGGAAATGACAGGCGACCCGATGCGAACCGCCAGGCGGATCGAGCGGCGGTTCGACGGCAGCGCAGATCGCCTGCGCCTTGAAGCAGCGCGTGCGGAAGCGGCAGCCTGACGGCGGGTTGAGCGGGCTCGGCACGTCACCGGTCAGCACGATGCGCTCGCGCCTGCGCTCCTTCTCGGGATTGGCGAGCGGCACCGCCGACAGCAGCGCCTGCGTGTAGGGATGCAGCGCACTGGAATAGAGCTCGGCCGCGGGCGCGATCTCGACGATCTTGCCGAGATACATCACCGCGACCTGGTGCGAGATGTGGCGCACGACGGACAGATCATGGGCGATGAACAGATAGGAGGTGCCGAAGGATTGCTGAATATCCCTAAGCAAATTGAGCACGCCAGCCTGCACCGAAACGTCGAGCGCCGAAACCGGTTCGTCGAGGATCACCACTTGCGGGTTGAGGGCCAGCGCGCGGGCGATGACCACACGCTGGCGCTGGCCGCCGGACAGCTCGTGCGGATAGCGCTTGCCGTGATCGGGATTGAGCCGGACGAGTTCGAGCAGTTCGGCGACGCGCGCGCGGCGGTCGGCCGCCGACATGTCGCTCATGCGCAGCGGCTCGGCGATGTTGTCGGCGATGCGCATGCGCGGATGCAGCGACCCGTACGGATCCTGGAAGACCAGCTGGATGTAGCGCCGCATCAGGCGCATGTCTTCGTGATTGAGCGCGAGCAGGTTCTGGCCCCGGAACCAGCTTTCGCCGCTGGTCGGCTCGATCAGCCGCATCAGGCAGCGCCCGAGGGTCGACTTGCCGCAACCGGATTCACCGACGAGGCCCAGCGTTTCGCCGGGGGCTACGTCGAACGAGACATCAGCGACCGCACGGACATGGGCAACGGCACGGTCGAAGACGAGGCCGCCGCGAACCGGAAAGTCCTTGACGAGATGGCGTACCGAAAGCGCTGCCGCCGGCTTGGTTTCGACTTGAATTTGCTCCGCTGCGCTCATGGGCTCACGCTTCCATTGTCCAGGCTGGCCGCCACCAGCGCAGCGCTGTGGAAGGGCGGCAAGGTCGTCGCGAAATGGCAGGCCGAGAACCGGCCGCCAATATCGTGCAAAGGCGGATCCTCGGTCCGGCAGCGTGCCTCGGCATAGATGCAGCGCGGATGGAAGGCGCAGCCGCCCGGCAAGCGGCCAAGTGCGGGCGGCGAACCGTCGATCGAGAACAGCCGCTCGCGGCTTTCCTCGAGGTTGGGGATCGAGGCAATGAGGCCGCGCGTGTAGGGATGGCGCGGGTCGGCGAACAGCTCGGACACGCCAGCCTGTTCGACGACGCGGCCGGAATAGACGACCGCGACGCGGTCGGCATGACCGGCGACGACGCCGAGATCATGGGTAATCAGCACCAGGCCAAGGCCGAGCCGCTCCTGCAGCGAACGCAGCACCGACAGGATCTGCGCCTGCACCGTGACATCGAGCGCCGTGGTCGGTTCGTCGGCGATTAGCAAATCGGGATCGTTGGCGACGGCCATGGCTATGACCGCGCGCTGGCGCATGCCGCCGGAGAATTCATGCGGATACTGGTTCACCCGGCGCTCCGGCTGCGGGATCGCCACCAGATTGAGCAATTCCACCGCGCGCGCCATGGCCTGTTTGCGGGTGACGCGCTGATGCAGCCTGACCGCCTCGGCGATCTGGGCGCCGACAGTCATCACCGGGTTTAGCGAGGACAGCGGGTCCTGAAAAATCATGGCTATCCGCGCGCCCCTGATCTTGCGCATTTCGCGTGACGATTTGCCGACCAGTTCGTCGCCGTTGAAGCGGACCGAACCGGTGACCACCGCATTCTTCGACGTCAGGCCGAGCGCGGCGAGCATGCCAACGGACTTGCCCGAGCCGGACTCCCCGACAATGCCGACCACTTCGCCCTTGGCGACGTCGAGGTCGATGCCGCGCACCGCTTCGAACTGATCGCCTGCCCGTCGGAAGCCTACCCGCAGGCCGCGTATGGACAGCAGCGGCTCACCTCTGCCCGCCTTGTCGACTGCGCCCGGTGGCGCTGAAGATATCTGTGCGCTCATCGCTTAATCCGACCTTGGATCGAGAATGTCGCGCAAGCCGTCGCCGATGAAGTTGAAGCCGAGCACGATGGTGAGGATGGCGACGCCGGGACCGAAGGCGATCCACCATTGGTAGAAATGGACGGCGCCATCGGAGATCATCGACCCCCATTCAGGCGTCGGCGGCGTGGCGCCGAGCCCGATGAAGCTGAGCGACGCGGCAAGCAGCACGACCTGGCCGAGATCCATGGTCGCGCTGATCAGCACCGGGGTCCAGCAAAGCGGCAATATGTGCGTGAACAGCACGCGTCGAGGCCTGGCGCCGGCAGCGATCGCCGCCTCGACATGCTCGCGCTCCTTCACCTCCAGCACCTGCGCCCGCATCAGCCGGGCGTAGACCGGCCACCAGACCAGCACCATGGCGATGGCGGCATTGCCGAGGCCGGGGCCGAGCGACGCCGCGACGGCCATGGCCAGCAGCATCGGCGGAAAGGACAGAGTGACGTCGACAAGCCGCATAATCGCCGCGCCGGTCAGGCCGCCGACGAAGCCGGAAATGGCGCCGAGCAGCGAGCCGATGATCACAGCGGAGACGACGACCAGTACCGCGATAGGCAGCGAATGCGCGGCCCCGTGCAGAGTGCGGGCCAGCACATCGCGCCCGAGTGCGTCGGTGCCCAGCCAGTGCGCCCAGCTCGGCGGCTGCAGCCGGCGCGCCACCATTTCGAGCGGATCGAACTGCACGACCAGATTGGCGAACACGGTCATGAACAGCCAAAACAGGATGACGATCGTGCCGATGACCAAAGGCGCGGTCAGCCATTCGGGAACCGTCGAGGAGCGGGACTTGGTGACGACGACTGCCATCAGCTTAATCTCACCCGCGGATTGGCCACGACATAGAGTATGTCGGTGATGAGGTTGGTGACCAGGAAGGCGAGGCCGCCAACGATGGTAACGCCGATGATTGCCGGGAAGTCGAGCGCGCGCGCCGCCTCGACGGCATAGGAACCCATGCCCGGCCAGGAGAAGATGGTCTCGGTCAGCACCGCGCCGGTGATCAGATAGGCGAAGGAGTAGCCGATGACGGTCAAGGTCGGCACCATGGTGTTGCGCAGCGCGTGGACAATGACGACGCGGAATTCGCTCGCCCCCTTGGCGCGCGCGGTGAGCACGAACTCGCGGCTCATCACATCCAGCATGTTGGCGCGCACCAGCCGCGATATGGTGCCCGAAACCGTCCAGCCGAGCACGAAGGCCGGCAGAAGCAGGTGCCAGAGCGCGTCCTTGAGGACGGTCCAGTCGCCAGCCAGAAGCGAATCGATGGTCAGGAAGCCCGTGATGCCGGGCGGCAATGCCAGGCGGGCATCGACCCTGCCCGGCCCCGGCAGCCAGTTCAGCATGACGGAGAAGATGAACAACAGGCCGAGCCCCGACCAGAACACCGGCAGCGAAGAGCCGAACAAGGCGAACAGCCGCGCGCCATGGTCAATCAGGCTGTTGCGGAAATAGGCGGCTAGCACACCAAGCACAATGCCGAGCGTGGTGCCGAAGATCATCGCAGCGCAAACCAGTTCGAGCGTTGCCGGCAAGCGGTAGAGAATGTCGGTGCCGACATTGCGCTTGGTGATGAACGAGGTGCCAAGATCGCCGCTCAGCAGATTACTGAGATATATCATATAGCGTTCCGGCAAAGGACGATCGAGACCCCAGCGCGCCTTGGCGGCGGCCACCACTTCGGGGTTGCTCATCTGCTGTTCGGCGACAATCGCGGTCAGCGGATCGCCCTTGGTCACCGTGGTGATCAGGAAGGCAATGGTGACGATGCCGAGCACCAGAAACGGCATGGCGATAAGCCGGCGCAAAATATAGCGAGACACGTGGCTACCTTCACAAGGAGGGGCTTCGTAAGATGGCACAAGGCGCTTGGAGATGCCATCGAGGGAAGCATATTGACAGTGGGTGAAAGCGCCTGTCAATATAAATGGAATTTAATTTCACTTTTGAGACAGCGCCGGCGACACCGGCCCGACAGGCGGACGACGACGCCAGAAAGACCTCAGCGTGCGCAAGCGAGTCACCAGGGACGAGACGGAGCTTGAAGTCGAAGGCGCGCAGCTTTCGTCGTCGCTGGTGCGCGGGCTCGGCATCCTGCGCGCTTTCCGCCCGGGCGATGCCTCACTCGGCAATCAGGACATCATTGCCCGCACCGGCCTGCCCAAGGCCACGGTTTCCCGCATCACCTATACGCTAAGCGCGCTCGGCTATCTCCTCTACGACAAGGACCTTGGCCGCTACAGCCTGGGACCAGCCACCGTGGCGCTGGGTTATTCGGCACTGAGTTCCAGTGCGGTTGTCCACGTCGCCCGGCCGCTGATGCAGCCGCTGGCCGATTTGACGGGGGCGGCGGTGGCGCTCGGCACCCGCGACAGCCTCAACATGGTCTATCTCGCCAACTGCCGGTCGGAGAGCCTTGTCACGCTGCGCCTCAACCCGGGCTCCTATCTGCCGATCTGGAAGACATCGATGGGGCTGGCCTATGCGGCGGCACTTTCATCCGAGGAGCGTGCCAGCCTTGTGGGGGCTTTGCAGGAGGCCGAGCCGGACAGGGCGGCGATGATCGCGGCGGCGATCGACGATGCGATCGCCCAGTATGCCGACAAGGGCTATGTGACGTCGTTCGGCGCCTGGCACAGCTACATCCATGCAGTCGGCGTGCCGTTCCGTCCGAGTGACGGCTCGCCGCTGGTTGCCATCACCTGCGGCGGCATCGGCGAGATCATCACGGAAGAGCGCGCGCATGCCGAGATCGGACCGGCGCTGGTGGCGATGGTGAAGGCGCTGGGCAGAGAGCTCGAGGGACATGCCGGGTAACGGGATTGGCCCAGACGATCGGCCTCGCATGCCGGCTTGAACTTGCCTGATGGTGACCGCACAGTCGCCGTCGATGGTATGGCGGTCGCGCGTGGTTGGCGTCCATCGGGTTCAGGTGACGGGGGGAGAATCAGATGCCGATGAATTTTGCAGGACGGTTCAGCGGTCGAGCGGCGGTGATCACCGGCGGCGCATCGGGCATCGGTCTGGCAGTGGCTCAGAGGATTGTCGAAGAGGGCGGACGGGTTTCAGTCTGGGATCGCGATCCGGCTCAGATCGAACAGGCCAAGGCTACCCTTCCCGGCCTCCACGGTGTTGCCATCGACGTCGCCAATGCGGCCGGTGTGGAACGCGCCAAGCAGTCGGCGATCGAAGCGCTTGGTGGTGTCGACATCCTGGTCACCAGTGCGGCGATCACCGGACCCAACATGACGACCTGGAATTACTCGGTCGAAGATTGGCAGAAGGTCATCGACATCAACATCAATGGCGTCTTCTATTGCAACAAGGCGCTTGTCCCGCACATGCTCGAGCGCAACTATGGCCGCATCGTCAACATCGCTTCGATCGCCGGCAAGGAAGGCAATCCCAACGCTTCGGCCTACAGCACCTCGAAGGCCGCGGTGATCGGCCTGACCAAGTCGCTCGGTAAGGAGTTGGCCAAGACCAAGGTGACGGTCAATTGCGTCACACCGGCGGCCGTGCGCACCGCGATCTTCAGGCAGATGAGCCAGGAGCACATCGACTTCATGCTGTCCAAGATACCGATGGCGCGCTTCGGCGAGGTCGACGAGGTGGCGGCGCTGATCTGCTGGATCGCCTCGGAAGAGTGTTCGTTCACGACCGCCGCCGTGTTCGACGTTTCCGGCGGCCGCGCCACCTACTGAGGCAGGACGCATCTCAATTCCGCGTGACGACGCAACGAACTGGAGCGTAGGGGCGTATAGTCCAGACGTCGAATCGACGTTGACGCAACAAAGCTATGCGGGAAAGCTATGACGCGGCATGACAGTTCAGCATGCGTGATGACCTGCCGGCGCGGGGCAACTGGTTGGCGGTTGACGGACGCTGCAGCCATCCGGCGGGAGCTTGCTTCCTTTGCTTAGGGCCGAGCCTGGCGCGCTGTCCGACGACGAGCTTCTGGACCGCTATCAGCGCGCCGCCTTCGACTATTTCCTCGAGAACGTGAACCCCGAAAACGGATTGGTCGCCGACACCTCGCGGCCGAATTCGCCGGCCAGCATCGCTGTCGTCGGCTTCGCGCTGTCCAGCTATCCGGTCGGCGTCGAGCGCGGCTGGATGGCGCGCGATGCCGCCGCGAAGCTGACGCTGGCCGCGTTGCGTTTCTTCTCGGCCGGCTCGCAAGGCAATGGCGAGGAGGTCACCGGCCACAAGGGTTTCTACTACCATTTCCTCGACATGCGGACCGGCCTGCGCGTCTGGCGCTGCGAACTGTCGATGGTGGATACGGCATTGCTGATATCGGGCATGCTGGTGGCGGGCGCCTATTTCTCCGGTGATGATGACGAGGAAGCCGAAATCCGCCAACTGGCCGAGGCGCTCTACCGGCGCGTCGACTGGCGGTGGGCACAAGGCTCAAGCCCGACCTTGCGACAAGGCTGGAAGCCGAGGAGCGGCTTTCTCCACTATGGCTGGGAGGGCTACAACGAAGCCACGATCCTCTACGTCCTGTCGATGGCCTCGCCCGACAGCCCGACTTCGGACAACAGCTACGAGGGCTGGACGGCGACCTATCAGTGGGAGAACATTTACGGCTACGACGTGCTGTATGGCGGTCCGCTGTTCATGCACCAGTTCTCGCATGCCTGGATCGATTTCGCCGGCATCCGCGACGCCTTCATGCGCGAGAAGAACTCGGACTATTTCGAAAACAGCCGCCGCTCGACCTATCTGCATCGCGACTATGCACGCCACAACCCTTACGGCTATGGCGGCTACGACGAGAACCTTTGGGGTCTTTCGGCGGGCGACGGGCCAGGCGGTTTTCGCACCAGCGTGGAGCGACAGCGCCGGCGGTTTTCCGGCTATGCCGCGCGCGGCGCGCCGTTCGGTCCCGATGACGGGACGATCGCGCCTTGGTCCTATCCGGCATCACTGCCTTTCGCCCCGGAGATCTGCCTGGCGGCGTTGCGCCATCTCGGTGATCGCTACCCCGAGGTGATCGACAATTTCCGACTGCCGAGCGGTTTCAATCCGACATTGGCGAACCGACGTAAATTCGGGAGGCACGGCTGGGTGTCGGAAGGCCACTATGGGCTGGATCAAGGCATCGTGGTGATGATGATCGAGAACCATCGGTCAGGGTTGATCTGGAGACTGATGCGGTCAAATCAACACATCCGCAACGGCTTGCGCAAGGCCGGATTCAATGGCGGCTGGCTGTCTCAGCCGGCAAGCCCGGCGTCGGGTGGCGGCGATGTCGCGTGACCGGACCAGGGCTGCCGCCTTTCCTGTCGATCACAACGACATTGAGCTGATCAAGGGCGCCCATCCGCCGCACCGGAAGAACCCGCAGCCGGACGGTCCCTACAACCTCGTCGTCATCGGTGCCGGACCGGCTGGACTGACCGCCGCCTACGAAGCGGCCGGCCTCGGCGCAAAGGTCGCGCTCATCGAGCGCAACCTGATCGGCGGAACTTGCGTCAATGTCGGCTGCATCCCGTCGAAGTCGATCATCCGCACCGCAAGGCTTTATGCCGACATGCGCGACGCCGAGAATTTCGGCGGCGACATGCCGGACCGTCTTCACGTCAACTTTCAGCGCGCCATGACGCGGATGCGGCAGATCCGGCAGCGGATCAGCCGCGCCGATGCCGCCGATAGCCTGATTGCCGAAGGCATCGACCTTTATTTCGGTGAAGCGCGGTTTTCCGGAAGGGACGCTGTCACGGTCGCCGGACAAACCTTGCGTTTCAGAAAGGCGCTGATCGCGACAGGCGCGCGCCCGAGGCTGCCGACGATCTCGGGGCTTGCCGACGCCGGCTATCTCAGCAACGAGACCATGTTCGATCTCACGGAGTGCCCGAAGCGGCTTCTGGTCATCGGCGGCGGACCACTCGGTTGCGAAGCGGCGCAGGCCTTCTGCCTGCTGGGCGCGAAGGTCATCCAGGCGCAGCGCGAACCGATGTTCCTGCCCGGTGAGGAACGCGATGCCGCCCAAATTCTTTCGGACGCGCTGGCGCGCGAAGGTGTCGAAGTTCGCCTCAACACCGAGGTGGTGGCGGTGCGGACGGAAGGCGGCAAGAAGCTCGCCGACCTGGTGTGCGACGACGTCACGACGACGATTTCCGTCGACGAGATCATCACCGGCATCGGCCGATCGCCCAATGTCGACGGCCTCGACCTAGAAAACGCCGGGGTGGCATATGATGCCGACGGTATCAAGGTAGACGACTGTCTCCGCACCACAAATCCGCGCATCTATGCGGCGGGCGATGTCTGCCTCGCCTACAAATTCACCCACACCGCCGAGGCGACAGCCCGCATGGTCGTGCGCAATGCCCTGTTTCTCGGACGCAGGAAACTGAGCGAACTGGTCATTCCGTGGTGCACCTATACCGATCCGGAGATCGCCCATGTCGGCCTCTATCCGGCGGAGGCGCGCCAGAGCGGCATTCCGGTCAAGACCTATACGGTGCTGATGCACGATGTCGCCCGTGCGGTGATGGACGGCGAGGAGGAGGGTTTTGTCAAAATCCACGTCAGGGAGGGGTCCGACCGCATCCTGGGCGCCACGGTCGTCGCCAGCCATGCCGGCGAGATGATCAATGCGGTGTCGCTGGCGATCAAATCGGACATGGGACTGCGGGCGCTGGCCGACGTCATCCATCCATTCCCGACGCAGGCGCAAGGCATCAAGATGGCCGGTGACGCCTATCGGCGGACAAGGCTCACCTCATCATGGAAGCATCTGGCGGGCCGCTGGTTGGCGTGGTCCAGGCGATGGTGACATTCGGCAGGGCGCGCAACTGGTGCATCTGACATTCAGCGACGATGCGGCGCTTGACGAAAGCGGCGTTCGGCTGAACAAGTCGAAGCCGATTGTTGTGGTTTTGGGGCCGTCGCGCATGTCGTCTGGAATGAAGCCTCCGGCGCAAAGCCCAGAGCGTCCGCTTTGAAACCCGCGGACGCACAACCGCTCGACGCTGCCTCCGCGGCGAAAGCCGGGCGACGTGTGCTGGTTGTGTCCCACGATCCGGCCTTTCCGCCGATCTCCGGCGCGGATTTGCGGAACTACCGCAATGCTGAGTCTGCTGCGCAATTCGGCCCGGTCTGCCTGGTGTCTGTGCTGCCGCAGGCGACGGAAACAACCGATCCGTCGATCCGCACCGAAGCCTTGTCGATCAAGGGAGAGGCCCGCTCCGCTTCGATCGGGTGGTGGCGCATAAGGGCGGAGCGTCGCATCTCGCGCGTCGCCTTGACGCGGCTGGAGGCACTGGTTCGGGACTTCCGCCCCGATACGGTGCTGATCGAGGGCATCGGCCTGTTCAAGCTGCTGCGGCCTTTGCGGGCATTGACGAAACATCTCATCCTCGACATGCACAACGTCGAGTCCGACTTGGCGGGGCAGTTGCGGCACGTCGATGTGAAGCGGCCTGCGGTGGCGACGATCAGCGCGGGCCTTGGCATCCGGCGTCTCGAGAGAAAAGCGATTGCCCTTGTCGACCGGGTCTGGGTCTGCTCGAGCCAGGATCGAGAGCGGTTGATGGCGCTTTCCCGGCATAAGTTGCCGATCGACGTCGTTCCAAACGGAATTCCGCACGCCGGGCACAGCCCCGAAACGCTGCCCGCCGAGCCCGGATCCGGCGAAAGCTTTCCGGTGATCCTGTTCGTCGGCCATCTCGGCTATCCGCCAAACGTCGACGCCGTCCAGAGATTAGCCGGCTCCATACTTACGCGCATCCGACTGGCCTTGCCGACCGCGACATTGATTCTCGCTGGGCGCAACCCGGCAACGGCCGTGCAAGCGCTGGCAGGATTGCGGGGCGTGGAGCTTGTCGAAGACCCCGAAGACATGGCGCCGCTTCTTTCGAGAGCGCATCTCACCATCATCCCGCTTGCGGCAGGCGGCGGCACCCGCATCAAGATTTTGGAGGCGATGGCGTGGGGCGTGCCGGTGATCGCCACGCCTCTGGCGGCCGAGGGCCTGGATCTGGTCGACGGGGAGGAGCTGCTGCTGTCGGATACCGATGAAGGGCTTGCCGGAATGGCTGTCGGACTCTGCCTGGATGCCGACCGCAGGGCACGGCAGCGCATCCGCGCGCATCAAGCGGTTTGGGCAAGGTTCGGCCCAGAAGCCATCCGCAATGCTGTCCGCGGCGGGCTGGGGCTGGACGAGGCTGGCACATGATCCGTCCCTCCACCAGATATGGAGGAGCCACATCGTTCCACATCGCTTGCAGGAGCCCCGCTTCGCACCACGTCCAGCCGGAATTTCGTGGTCTGCCCTATCAGGATGCGTGCTGAAGCTCTTGCCGAATGGGGCCGAGATAGGTTTGCGGATGCAAGCGTCCCCAAACATGGCCCCGGTCGGTCAGATGCGCGACCTGCTCTATCCAGCGTCTCGGCGCATCGGGGTCCCTCACCTCATGCCAGTCGTCGACGATAATGACAGGCAGGCCCTGGTAGAGCGGGTCGAGCGGCGAGGTCCTGGTGACGACGATGCAGCCGAGATAAAACAGCTCCCATGTCCTATGGCAGTCCAGGCCATTGCCTTCGGTGGACAGCACGAGCGGGTATTGCGAGTATAGTTGCCAGATCGAGCGCTGGGAGACCCGTTTCGTCAGGAAATCGACATGCGGACATCCGCCCAGGGCATCAAGCAGTTCCCGGCGCTGCCTCGAGCCATTGCTGATGCTGAAATCAGAGAACAGCCTGGGCGGGCGGCGGTCCACATGATCCTGCCGGGCGCGTATGATTTCCAGTTGCTTCACAAGCCCTGCCGGCGTGGCAAGGGACCGAGGCGTGTGAAGATCGAGCCCGATCGGGAAAGGCTTCACTCTGGGGTGAGTGCCGTCACAATTCTGGCTGTACCAAGAGACCAGGAAAGGGTTGGCGAGAAGTTGGTCGACGGTGTCCTTCGCCAGATCCGACGGCACCGAAGCATCTCCGTCGGTCGTCAGCAGCGTGAACGGTGCCGTGATCGTCGGCAGCACGATCCTCACGAACGTGTCGAGGTCGCAGGTTTGCGCATCCCTGGACAAGGTGCTCAGGCGCAGCCAGACGATGCCATGCGCGCCGCTGTAATGTTGGCGGAAAAATGCCTCGCTCTGCGTCGATGCAGTTGGCGCGTTGCGATACCAGCGCGGCCCGGCGAAATCGCAGAAATGCCCGATGCCCTGCGACCACAGCACGGGCGGAACGTCAAGAAACCTTAGCGCCCTGGAATAGACGACTCTTTTGACAGCCCTTCGAAACCTGCCCATCGGCAACTCCTAGCGCGGATGGCAATAGCGTTGCAACGTACTGCCTGGCATATTCGCCTTGAGCCGAACCCGGGCTAAAAATTTCGAGCCGTCTGGCGGCGTCGCAACTGGCTGACGATCTCGCCGGCTGCAGTGCCGCGACCAACTCCCGGCACGGACGGAGGCACGCGGCGGTCTACAGACTTGATCGCGGCAAAGGTCGAAGTGCTTGCGGTTCAGCGCAAGACCGCACATCTCAATCGTGCAATTCCCGCGATATCGGCGGACCGAGGGAGAAATCGGAGAACGTTACCTCAAAGCCCTCGCGTTGCGGCGAACAGCACATCATGCCGATATCGACCGTCTTCGAGGTCGGGAAATAGGCAAGCCGCACAGGCTTCCAGTGGCCGTCGGAAGCATCGAGGTACTGGACGCGGATCGCCTCGGCGTGACGGGTCAACCGGATCCTGACGCCGTTCGGATCGGCATGAATGGCGACCAGCGACCAGTCTGACGTGTCGTTGGTGACGACAACGGAGAAATAGGCAAGGCCGTCGGTGTACTCGATACCGGCCTTGATCCAGTGCGTTTCGCTGAGCCGGACCATCAGCCCGGCCTGATCATAGAGGACTTCGTAGTCGCCTTTGACCGTGACTTCGGCGCTGAAATCGCCTTCGACCGGCCGGTGCAGGAAGTGGCCGTTGTCGCGCCAGAAACCGTAGAAGGTCTCGCGCCAGAAATCGGTCTCCTTACCGGTGCGCACACGAACGCTGTCGCCGTCGATAGAATGGTGCGGCGGCGGGTTAAGCCAGATCAGATCTTGCACTGTCATCCTTTCGCGCCGTCCAATCCAGATGTGCATGGCGGTGTTGCCGGCATGATCGGCAGTGACCGATCAGTCAGGCTGATCGGTCGACGGCCGATCAGCCTGCGAACGTATAGGCCGTCTTCACCGTGGTGTAGAACTCCGCCGCATAGTGGCCCTGCTCGCGCGGCCCATAGCTCGAACCCTTGCGGCCGCCGAAGGGAACATGGAAATCGACACCCGCCGTCGGCAGGTTGACCATCACCATTCCGGCCTCCGAATTGCGCTTGAAGTGCGTGGCATGCTTGAGGCTCGAGGTGCAGATGCCGGAGGTCAAGCCGAAGGGCGTGTCGTTGGCGACGGAAAGCGCCTCGTCATAGTCCTTGACGCGAATGACGCTGGCGACAGGTCCGAAAATCTCCTCGCGCGAACTGCGCATGGCATTGGTGGCCTCGGTCAGCAATGCCGGCTGCAGATAGAAGCCTGGCGTCTTGCGGTCGAGCCGCTCGCCGCCGAAGGCGAGCGTGGCACCTTCCCTGACGCCGATGGCGATATAGTCCTCGTCCTGCTTCAGCTGCGTCGCGTCGACGACAGGACCGATCTGGGTCTGCGCGTCGAGCGCATCGCCGATGACCAGTTTGCTCATGCGATCCTTGAGGGCATCGACGAAACGGTCATGGATGGCCTCGGTCACGATCAGCCTGGACGACGCGGTGCAGCGCTGGCCGGTCGAGAAGAAGGCGCCATTGAGCGCGCAATCGACGGCGATCGCAAGATCGGCATCGTCGAGCACGACCAGTGGGTTCTTGCCGCCCATTTCAAGCTGGAACTTGCGCATGTGTTCGATGCTTGCCGCGGCAACGCGCTTGCCGGTACCGACCGAGCCGGTGAAGCTGATGGCGTTGACGTCGGGACTGTCGAGCATCGCCTGACCGACCACCGAACCCTTGCCCATGACGAGATTGAGCACGCCCTTCGGCAGGCCGGCGCGATGCAGGATGTCGACAATGGTCCAGGCGCTCTCGGGAACCAGCTCCGCCGGCTTGAAGACGACGGTGTTGCCGTGGGTTAATGCCGGGGCGATCTTCCAGGCCGGAATGGCGATCGGAAAATTCCATGGCGTGATGATGCCGACCACGCCGACCGCCTCGCGCGTCATCTCGACGCCGACGCCCGGTCGCACGCTCGGCACGACCTCTCCGGTCAAACGCAACGTTTCGCCGGCAAAGAAATCGAAAATCTGGGCGGCGCGAATGGTCTCGCCGATGCCTTCGGCCAGCGTCTTGCCTTCCTCACGCGCCAGGTTGCGGCCAATCTCGTCCTTGCGCGCCAAAATCTCGTCGGAGGCCTTTTTCAGCACCGCGTGACGCGCCAGCGGACCGGAGCGGGACCAAGCCGGGAACGCTGCCTTGGCCGCGGCGATCGCCTGCTTGGCCTGTTCGACACCCGCCGAGGCATAATCGCCGACGATGTCACCGGTATCCGAGGGGTTGATGTTGCGCGAACCGGCGTCGCCGACCCACTCGCCATCGATGAGGTTCTTTCG
Source organism: Mesorhizobium sp. M0239 (assembly GCF_040321815.1). Classification (NCBI taxonomy): domain Bacteria; kingdom Pseudomonadati; phylum Pseudomonadota; class Alphaproteobacteria; order Hyphomicrobiales; family Phyllobacteriaceae; genus Mesorhizobium; species Mesorhizobium sp. M0239. The sequence continues at coordinate 8,673 of NZ_JAMYSG010000027.1, read as the reverse complement.
AAACAGCGTCATATCGTATGTTCCTGCTTGTTGGCCGCGCGGGCATCTGTCTGAACTGGTATTTGCCAGACAATTGCCTCGCGGGAAAGCAAACAGTGAACCAGCAGCCGCGACAAAAATCCCCGCTTGCGCCGCGCGGATGGCGGGCGACGACAATGCCCCATCGAGCCTCGATGCAGCCAACAGCCACGATGCATCGTTCGGCTTGGGGCCGATTTGGTCTGTACACAGATGTCCATAGCCTTGATTTGCCTGAGGCAGCGTGTCATGCGTCGTGTCGATGGCAGCTCTCGAAACGACGATTCAGCGCGCCGGCGCCACCGGCAATATCAAGGCCACTCGCGAAGACTGGCTGAAGCTTGCGCTTGAAACGTTGATCTCTGACGGGGTCGAACGCGTCCGCGTGCTGACGCTTGGACAGAAGCTCGATGTGTCGCGTTCCAGCTTCTACTGGTATTTCAAGAGCCGACAGGATCTGCTCGATCAATTGCTGGATTACTGGCGGCAGACCAACACCAGGTTCATCGTCGAACGGGCCAGGCGGCCTTCCGCGACCGTCATCCGCGGGGTGATGAGCATTTTCGAATGCTGGGTGGACGAAAAACTGTTCGATCCGCAGCTGGATTTCGCGATCAGGGCCTGGGCCCGCCGCTCGCCCGCCATCAGGCGCGCGCTCGACGAGGCCGACGAGGAGCGCGTCAACGCCATCCGCGACATGTTCATGCGCCACGGCTATGAGGAAGAAGACGCGTTCGTGCGAGCCCGTGTGCTGTATTTCATGCAGATCGGCTATTACTCGCTTGAGCTCAACGAGCCGATGAGCAGCCGCCTGCCTCACGTCGCCGGTTATCTGCGCAGCTTCACCGGCCAGGAGCCTCCGGCGGAGGATGTCGAAGACTTCTCGCGCTATGTCGAGAAAACGCTTTCGCGCAACCGATAGTACGGCCCGTTCGGCCCCCGCGGCTGGCGACTTCGCGGGCGCGCATCGGCCCAAATAGCAAGCACGTTTGCTGCCGATAGCAGCGGAGGCGCCCCTCTGCCGCATCGGCGCAAAGCGACATCATGGACCGTTCATTCCGTCCTCCGCCAAGCTCTGGACACATATGTACAATACCGATAGGGTACGCCACACTGACTGGGTGGAGTGCGACAGGATGAAATCCCAATACAGGGCGATCGTCATCGGCGGCGGCGTGGTTGGAGCCTCGGTGCTCTATCACCTGGCGAAGTTCGGCTGGAGCGACGTCGCGCTTATCGAACGCGAGGTACTGACAGCGGGATCGAGCTGGCATGCGGCCGGCGGATTCCATGCGCTGAACGCCGATCCCAACATCGCCGCCCTGCAGGCCTATACGATCGACCTGCTCTCCGAGGTCGAGAAGGAATCGGGCCAGAGCATCGGCATGCACATGACCGGCGGCATCTCGGTCGCCTCGGCGCCCGAGCGCTGGGAATGGCTCAAGGCCTCCTACCGCATCTTCCAGACCATGGGCATCGAGGATGTCCACCTGGTCGGTGTCGATGAGATCAAGCAGCGCTGCCCGATCCTCAACACCGACGGCATGCTGGGAGGCCTCTTTGCCGCGCGCGAGGGCCATATCGATCCCTCAGGCGTCGTGCACGCCTATGCCAAGGCAGCCAGGCTGCGCGGCGCCGACATCATCGAGCACAACCGGGTGCTGGAACTGAACCGCCGCGCCGATGGCGGTTGGGACGTGGTCACCGAGAAGGGCACGGTGATTGCCGAGCACGTCGTCAATGCCGGCGGACTGTGGGCCAAGCAGGTCGGCAGGATGGCCGGCATCGACCTGCCGGTATCGCCGATGGAACACCATTATTTCGTCACCGAGGCATTGCCCGAAATCCAGGCGCTGGACATGGAATTGCCGCTGATCGTCGATCTCGAAGGCTTCACCTACATGCGCCAGGAGCAGAAAGGCCTTCTGCTTGGGATCTATGAGGTCAACCACAAACACTGGAACATGGACGGGGCGCCCTGGGACTACGGCATCGAACTGATCCAGGAAAATACCGACCGCATCGCCGACGAGCTGGCGCTCGGCTTCAGCCGTTATCCCTGCCTGGAGACAGCCGGCATCAAGCGCTGGGTAAACGGCGCCTTCACCTTCTCACCGGACGGCAATCCGCTGGTCGGCCCGGTGCGCGGCGTGCCCAATTACTGGGTGGCGTGCGGCGTCATGGCCGGTTTCCTGCAAGGCGGCGGCGTCGGCAAGTCGCTGGCCGAATGGATGATCCATGGCGAGCCGGAAGCCGACGTCTACGGCATGGACATCGCCCGCTATGGCGACTTCGCCTCCAACCGCGAATACATCAGGCAGACCACCGGGCAGTTCTATTCGCGCCGCTTCGTCATGAGCTATCCCAACGAACAGCTGCCGGCGGGACGGCCCTTGAAGACAGCCGGCGCGCATGACGCGATGGATGCCGCCGGCGCGCGCTGGGGCAATTCATGGGGCATGGAAGTGCCGCTCTATTTCGCGCCGCAAGGCTTCGTCGAGACACCGACGCTGAAGCGCTCCAACGCCTTCGACATTGTCGCACAGGAATGCCGCAAAGTGCGCGAAGGTGTCGGCCTGCTCGATATATCAGCTTTCTCGCGCTACGAGATCACCGGTCCGCGGGCCGAGGCTTGGCTGGACCGGCTGCTTGCCTGTGCGCTGCCCAGGCCGGGACGCGCCAAGCTCGCGCCGATGCTGGGCGAAAACGGCAAACTCAAGGGCGACCTCACCGTCTTCAACTGGGGCGATGGCTCCTGGTGGATCATGGGATCCTACTATCTGCGCCAGTGGCATATGCGCTGGTTCGAGCAGCATATGAGCGAAGGCGTCACCGTCCGCGACATTTCGGACGCCATTGTTGGTTTCTCGCTCGCCGGACCCAATGCGCGAATGCTGCTCGAGCGGCTGACACACCAGGATGTCTCGCACGAGGCTTTCGGCTTCCTCGCCTGCAAGACATTGGATGTCGGCCTGGTGCGGGCCAAGGTCGGTCGGCTGTCGGTCATCGGCGAGCTCGGCTACGAGATCCATTGCCAGGCCAATGAGCACGCGGGCCTGCGCCGTGCGCTGCTTGCCGCAGGCAGCGATCTGGGCGTCACCGAATACGGCTTCGGCGCGGTCAATTCGCTGCGCCTCGAAAAGAGCTTTGGCATCTGGTCGCGCGAGTTCACGCAGGACTATACGCCTGATGAGACCGGGATGGACCGCTGGATCGCCTTCGACAAGGGCGATTTCATCGGGCGGGAGGCGGCCCTGAAAGAGCAGAAGGCTTCATCGAGGCGCACGCTGGTGACGCTCGAAATCGACGCGGCGGATGCCGATGCCAGTGGCTACGAGCCGGTCTGGAACAGAGGCAGGCTTGCCGGCTTCGTCACCTCCGGCGGCTATGGCCATACGGTCGGCAAGAGCCTCGCCATGGCGCTGGTCGAGCGCGAGGCGGCCGAGATCGATACGCAGTTGACAACCCACATCGTCGGCGTCGAAAGAGGTGCGCGCGTCATCGCTTCGTCGCCATACGATCCACTGGGCAAGGCGATGCGGGCATGACCGATCGAACCGGCGGCATCCGTGCAAAAGACCATGCAATGATCCACGTTCCCTTCAGAAAATCAGATCTGTCCGGCACGCCATGACCAGACGCTATTCCGCATTGTCGCTGTTCAAGGAGGGCCTGGCCGGCCAGACCGGCTGGAAGCCGGCCTGGCGCTCGCCCGAGCCGAAGCCAGCCTACGACGCGATCGTCATCGGCGGCGGCGGCCATGGGCTGGCGACGGCCTATTACCTGGCAAAGAACCACAACATCACCAGGGTCGCTGTGCTGGAAAAGGGCTGGATCGGCGGCGGCAACACCGGCCGCAACACCACCGTGGTGCGCTCCAACTACTATTACCCGGAAAGCGTTGAGCTCTACGGGCTGGCGCACCGCCTTTACGAAGGGCTGGGCAAGGACCTGAACTACAATGTCATGCTGTCGCAGCGCGGCATGGTCAATCTGTGCCACTCGACCGCGGAGATGGAGATCGGGGCGCGCACCGTCAACGCTATGCAGATCAACGGTATCGATGCCGAATTGTTTTCTCCCGAGGATGTGCGCCGGGTGGCGCCGATCTACAATTTTTCGCCGGACGCGCGCTTTCCGGTGTTCGGCGGCATCTGGCAAGGCAAGGCCGGCACGGCGCGCCATGACGCCGTCGCCTGGGGCTACGCGCGGGCGGCGAGCCGGCTCGGCGTCGATATCATCCAGAACTGCGAGATCACTGATTTCATCATCGAAGGCGGCCGCTGTCGCGGCGTCCAGACTTCGCGTGGCGCGATCCGTGCCGACCGCATCGGCATGGCGGTAGCCGGGCATTCTTCGGTGCTGGCGGCAAAGGCCGGCTTCCGGCTGCCGATCAATTCCTATGCGCTGCAAGCCTGCGTGTCCGAGCCGGTCAAGCCGATCCTCGACACGGTGGTGCTGTCGCCCGGCTGCGGCGTCTATGTCAGCCAGTCGGACAAGGGCGAGATCGTCATCGGCGGCGGCCTTGACCGCATCCCTTCCTATGCGCAGCGCGGCAATCTGCCGACGCTGGAGGAGGTGATTGCCGGTCTTTTGGAAATGTTCCCGATCTTCGGCCAGCTCAAGCTGATGCGGCAATGGGCCGGGATCGTCGATGTCGTGCCGGACTCCTCGCCGATCATAGGCGAATCACCGCTGCCCGGCCTGTTCCTCAATTGCGGCTGGGGCACGGGCGGCTTCAAGGCTATCCCCGCCGGCGGCACGCTGCTGGCGCAGTTGCTGGCGACCGGCAAGCACAACGACATCAGCCGCCCCTTCGACCTCGATCGCTTCGCCAGCGGGCGGCTGATCGACGAAGCGGCCGGCTCCGGCATCGCGCATTAGAGGCAATCATGCAGTTGTTCCCTTGCCCATTTTGCGGCCCGCGTGACGAGACCGAATTCCACTATGGCGGCGATGCCGGCAACATCAGGCCTGACGGTGCCGACGTGCCGATCGATCGCTGGGCTGAGTACCTCTATCTGCGCGGCAATCCGAAAGGCACGGCGCGCGAGATCTGGGTTCACATGATTTGCGGCGAGTTCTTCGTCATGGGGCGGGACACCATCACCCACAAGGTGCTGTCTTCGGCCGCTCTCGACGGGGAGCATGCCGCGTGACCGCCTCGCGTCTTGCCGCCGGCGGCAGCGCCATCGACCGCTCGCGCCCGATCCGCTTCAGCTTCGACGGCGCCACCGTGCATGGCTTTGCCGGCGACACCATCGCCTCGGCGCTGCTGGCCGGCGACGTCGCGGTCGTCGGCCGCAGCTTCAAATATCACCGGCCGCGCGGCATCTGGGGTGCCGGCGTCGAGGAGCCGAACGCGCTGGTCGATCTCGGCGGCAGCGTGCCAGCGAAGCCCAACACGCGCGCCACGACCGAGCCGGCGCGCGACGGGCTGGTGGCGAAAAGCGTCAACGCCACGCCCAGCGCGCTGGCCGACCGCAACGCCTTTCTCGACCGTTTCGCGCGCTTCATACCGGCGGCGTTCTACTACAAGACTTTCATGTGGCCGGACTGGCACAGGTTCGAGCCGCGCATCCGCGCCATGGCGGGATTGGGCACAGTCGACGCCGACTGGATCTCGCCGGGCACGGCGGACCAGATCAACCATCATTGCGATGTGCTGGTTGTAGGCGCGGGACCCGCAGGGCTGGCGGCGGCAAGGCTGGCGTCTGGTGCTGGCCTGACCGTCACACTGGTCGACGACCAGCATAGCCCCGGCGGATCGCTCGGCCATCGTGCCGCGGAGATCGACGGCAAGCCGGCGGCCGTATGGGTCAAGGAGACGATTGCCGAGCTTGCCGCTGGCGGTCACCTCATCCTGCCTTCGACCATCGCCTTCGGCATTTACGACCACAATCTGGTCGGGCTGAACCAGCGTCATCTCGACGGCCGGCCGGATACGCTGTGGCGGGTCAGGCCGCGCCAGATCGTGCTGGCGGCCGGCGCCATCGAGCGGCCGCTGCCCTTCGCCAACAACGACCTGCCGGGCATCCTATCGGCGGATGCGGCGCTCGCCTATCTCCGGCGCCACGCTGTGCTGGTCGGCCGCCGCATCGTCGTCGCCACCAGCAATGACAGCGCCTATGAGGTGGCGGGGGCGCTTGCCGAGGCCGGCGCCGAAGTCAGGCTTGTCGACATCCGGCGCGACGGCACGCCTGCCGCGCCGGCCAATGTCCGGCTGGCCAAAGGGCGTTCTCTCATATCCGCCAGCGGCAGGCTGCGCGTCGACGGCGTAACGCTCGACGACGGCACGAGGTTCGATGCCGATTGCGTCCTGATCTCGGGCGGCTGGACGCCGACCATCCATCTCTTCGGCCAAGCCAAGGGCAAGCTCGCCTGGAGCGAGGCGCGCGCGGCCTTTCTGCCGGGCGATCCGGTTGATAACATCGCGGTGGCAGGTGCGGCTGCCGGCGCGGTTTCCTTGTCGGAGGTGTTTGCTGGTGCCAGCACCGCCGTTGCATCGCTCGGCCAGACGAAGGCTCCCCTACCGCGGAGCACCGGACCGGAGGCGACGGACGGCATAGTCGCCGCATGGCCGATGCCGGGCTCGAAGGGACGCATCTGGATCGACTATCAAAACGACGTGACCGTGAAGGACGTCGAGTTGGCAGCGCGCGAAAACTTCGTCTCGGTCGAACATCTGAAGCGCTACACCACGCTCGGCATGGCGACCGACCAGGGCAAGACCTCCAACCTGCCCGGCCTGGCGCTGATGGCCGGTATCACCGGGCGTACGGTGCCGGAGGTCGGCACCACCACCTATCGTCCGCCATTCACCCCGGTGCCGCTGGCAAGCTTTGCCGGCACGCGCGTCGGCGAATTGATGGCACCGGTGCGCCGGCTGCCGCTCGAAAATGTCCACCGCGCCAATGGCGCCGTCTTTCAGGAATATGGCGGCTGGCTGCGCCCGGCCCACTATGGTGGCTACGCAGATGCGGAGCGTTCGATCGCGGACGAGGCACGGCGCGCCCGTCAATCCGTGGCGCTGTTCGATGGTTCGACGCTCGGCAAGATCGAGGTGATCGGGCCGCAGGCGGCGGCATTCGTGGATTTTCTGTACTACAACACCATGTCGACGCTGAAGCCCGGCCGCTGCCGCTACGGCTTCATGCTGTCGGAGAACGGCGTGGTCTTCGACGACGGCGTTCTGGTGCGGCTGGACGAGCATCGCTTCGTCGTCTCGGGCTCGTCCTCGCATGTCGCTGCCGTGCACGCCCGGCTGGAGGAATGGCGTCAGGACCGTTTTGGGCGTAGCGCGGTCTATATTCACAACGCCACATCGGACATGGCAACGTTGACAGTTTCAGGACCGAACGCCCGAAAACTGCTCGGAGCGCTGGATCTCGGTCTTTCGCTCGGCGATGCCGACCTGCCGCATATGGCAATCGGTCATGGCACCTATGCCGGCGACGAAGTCCGCATCGCCCGAGTCAGCTTCACCGGGGATCGGAGCTACGAGATCTCGATCCGGGCGGATCGCGCCGAGCCGCTATGGGCGCATCTGCGCCAAGCCGGCCAGGCGCTCGAGGCCGTCGTCATCGGACTCGAGGCGCTGATGATCCTGCGGGCAGAGAAAGGCTTTATCGTCATTGGCAAGGACACTGACGGCACCACGTTGCCGCATGATCTCGGCGTCGACGGTCCGCGCGCCAAGCGCCAGACCGAGTTCGTCGGCCGCCGCTCGCTGTTCACAGAGGAGGCTTCGCGCGGAAACCGCATGCAGCTTGTCGGGCTAGCGGTGCCGCAAGGCGAAGCGCCGCTGCCTACCGGAGCGCACGGCATCAAACGGATCGACGGCAGATTGCGCAGCCAGGGCTTTGTCACCTCGAGCTACCACAGCCCAACGCTCGGCCGCCCGGTTGCGCTTGGGCTGATCGAGCGCGGCGCGACGCGGCACGGCGAGACGATCGACATCCAGCACCTCGGCAAGATCAGCAAGGCGACGATTACCGCCCCTTGCGCCTTCGACCCGGCAGGAGACCGGCTGCATGCGTGATCTCGCGGAAAAATGGTCCGTTGCACCGGACTGGCAGGGCGCGGTTATCGCCACGCCGGGCCTTGCGATACGAGCAGCCCTCGGCCTCAACCAGTTGCTGGTCAGCGGCAACCTCGACGCGTGGGCACGGGCTTCCGGTGTCGACGGAACTGGCGTAGGCGCTTTTGGCCCCGCACAAGGCGACCGCTATGCGGCGCGGCTGGCGCGCGACCGGTTGCTCGTCGTGTCGAACAGCCCCTTCGTCATCGCCACGGGCTGGCATGCAGACGGGTTCGCGGTGACGGCGATCAGCGCCGGCTTACAGGTGTTCGAAATCGAAGGAACGGCCCTCGACGCCTTTATCGCACGGGGGACGACGCTCGATCCTAGCCAGCCAAGTGCCAGTGCAGCGCTTTCCTTCGCCGGCATCAGCGCCGTCGTCTATTGCCATGACGGCAAGCTGCGCATCCATGTCGATCGCGGTCTTGCCGCCTATCTCTGGGCATGGATGGAAATTGCCGTCGGCAACATCGCCGCCGGATCAGCCGATTAGAGCGATTCCTATTTTGAGAGAATCGTAGGATTCCCAAAGCCGGATGTTTGTGATTCAAGATGCTGGCTGGATTGGAGGCCAG